>JBIOWR010000037.1:0-2377 GCA_044868775.1 Actinomycetota bacterium | reverse complement strand
CTCGATGCTCGCCGAGGAGCGCCGCCCGCGCATGGCGGTGCTGCGCGCGCTCGGGCTGTCACGCAAAGGGTTGGTGCTGCTGTCGGTGCTCGAGGGAGCGATCTTCAGCATCGTCGCGGCGATTGCGGGAACGGCCGTCGGCGTCCTCGGCGGGCGCATCGTCGCCGCGCGCTTCGCGGATGCCTTCAATCAATTCACCGGAGGTCAGTTCGACTTCGAGTTCGTGTTTCGCGTGAAGACGTCCACCCTCGCCGGGGCGTTCGCGGCCGGAGCGGTCCTGACGCTCGTCGTGGTCCTGTTCTCGTCGTGGCGAACCGCGCGCATGTCGATCACAGCCGCGATCCGCAACCTCCCTGATCCCGAACAGGAGCGCAAGCGCGCGGGCTGGTTCCGCATCACGCTTCGCGTCCTCGGCGGCCTGATCGGCGTCGGCGGCGTGGCGTCCAGCGACGACTTCAACCGTCTCGTCGGCGGCATCGTCCTCATCGTGCTCGTGTCGACGCTCGTGCGTCATCGCGTCGCGCCGCGGTGGCGCGCCACCGTCACCGGGCTCGTGCTCGGCGCGTGGTGCTTGTGGGTGCTCCTCGAGCAAGACCCGTCCGCCGACGCGGAGAAGTTCTTCACGGTGTTCGTGGTGTCGATGCTCACGGCGGTGTTCGGCTTCTCGATCGTGGCGATCGCAAACTTGCGCATCGTGGAGCGGTTCGTCGGCTTGCTCGGCCGCCTCGTCGCGTCCTTGCGTCCGGTGTTGCGGCCGCCGCTCGCGTATCTCGCGCGGCGCCCGGTGCGCACCGGTCTCACGACCGGCGTGTTCGCGCTCGTGCTCGGCATGATCGAAATGTTCGCCGTGTTCCTGTTCATCTTCCGTCCGCAATACACCCGCGACTCCGCCGGCTTCGACGTGCGCGTCCTCTCGACCGGACGCGCGTCGATCTCGCTCCCGGCCAACGTGAGCAATGACGTGGAGCGTACGGTGTCGATTCCCACGCGTGGCTACGTCGGCGCGTTCAACTCGCCGAACGGGTTCACCGGCGAGCGCGTGTTCGTCCCGCTGTTCGTGTTCGACGAGCGGTTGCTCGCCGCGCCGCCGGTGCACCTCGCGCAGCGCGACGAGAAATACCCGGACGACGCCGCAGTGTGGGCGGCGCTGCGACGGGATCCCAAGCTCGTCGTCACCGACTTCGGTGGGCCCGGACAGAAGATCGAGATGCGCGGCCCGAACGGCAAGATCGAATACACCGTCGCCGCGTCGCAGGGGTTCGGCGTCGTCGACGGCGTCATCGGCACCGCGGAGACACTGGCGCCGTTCCGCGACATGCCGCTGGGCGCCACGGTGCTCGTGGACGTCAAGCCGGGCGTGAGCGCGAACCGCATCGCGCACGAGATCGAATCCGGCTTGTTCGACGCCGGCGTCGACGCAGCGTCGACGCGCAAGCTCCTCGACGACGGCTATCGCGCGAACCGTTCGTTCTTCTCCATCATCGACGCGCTGATGCGCATGGGGCTGATCATCGGCGTGCTCTCGCTCGGCATCGTCGGCGCGCGTACCGTCATCGAGCGCCGGCACGTGATCGGCGTGCTGCGCGCGGTGGGCTACAACCGGCGCGCCGTGCTCGGCGGTCTCATGGCGGAAGCCGCGGCCACCGCGTTCATCGGAGGCTTCGTCGGCATCTTCACCGGCACGCTGATGGGCTACGTCTTCTATCGCCAGTCCGACGTGAAGGGATCGTTCGGGGTCGACCTCCCGATGATCCTCGGCGCGCTCGCGATTGTGTTCGCGGCCGTGCTGGTCGTGACCGTGGGTCCGGCGTATCGCGCTTCGCGATTGCCGCCCGCGGAAGCCGTTCGCTATTCGGAGTAGGTGCCTACGCCAGCGGCGTTCGCTCGAGGAAGCGCACGCGGTTGTCGCCGGCATCGGGTATGAGCAACCCGTTCGGCATCAGCGTGACCGCGAGCGGCTTCACGAGCGTCGACGCGAGCCCGGGCAGGCCGTCGACCGGGAGCGCGTTCGCGGTGCCGTTGCCGGCGATCGTCGCGATGATCCCGTCCGGCGTGACGACGCGAATCCTGCGGTTGCCGGTGTCCGCGATGTACACGGTGCCGCGGTCGATGGCCACGCCGAACGGGGAGTTCAGCTGCGCCATGTTCGCGGGGCCGCCGTCGCCGACGTAGCCGCGCGCCTTCGATCCCGCGAGCGTCGTGATGATGCCCGTCGTGCCGATCACGCGCACGCGGTGGTTGTACGAGTCCGCGACGAACACGTTTCCGTCGCCGTCCACCGCGACGCCGAACGGGCGGTTGAGCGCAGCGGCGCGCGCGTTCTTGCCGTCGCCGCCGAATCCCATCGAGCCGGTTCCCGCGATCGTGGAGATGATCC
>JBIOWR010000036.1:0-4359 GCA_044868775.1 Actinomycetota bacterium | reverse complement strand
CCAGGGCCGCCTCCAGCTTGCCGTAATCGTAGTCGCGGGCGCGCAGCGCACGCCCTAATCTGCCCTGCGCGCGACGCAAGCACGCCGTGTCGCAGACGTAGGCCCCTCTGCCGGGAGCCGATCCCTTCAGATCCAGGTCGACCGAGCCGTCGGGCCTGCGGACGATCCGCACGAGCGCCGCTTTGGGCCGCACTCGCCGGCAGCCCACGCAGGTTCGGTCCATTCTACTGTGCGGCGGGCTCGCTTCCGCCTGCCGCCAGCTGGGACTCGCTCTTGATGTCCACCCGCCACCCGGTCAACCGCGCCGCGAGGCGCGCGTTCTGGCCCTCCTTCCCGATGGCGAGCGACAGCTGGTAGTCGGGCACGATCACCAGCGCCGTTCGGTTCGCCTCGTCGATTCGCACTTCCTTGACCTTGGCGGGGCTCAGTGCGTTCGCGGCGTACTCGGAGGGGTCCTCGGAGAACGGCACGATGTCGATCTTCTCCCCGTGCAGCTCGTTGACCACCATCCGCACGCGCGAGCCTTTCGGCCCGACACACGCGCCAATCGGATCGACGCCCGGCTCGTTGGAGATCACCGCGAGCTTCGTGCGGTGACCGGCTTCGCGCGCGATGCCGCGTATCTCCACGATGCCTTCCTCGATCTCGGGCACCTCGAGCTCGAACAGGCGGCGCACGAGGTTGGGGTGCGAGCGCGAGAGGATGATCTGCGGACCGCGCGCGGTCTTGCGCACCTCGACGATGTACGCGCGGATGCGCGCGTTGTGCTCGTAGCGCTCGCCGGGCACCTGCTCGGCTTGCGGCAGCACCGCCTCGACGCCGCGTCCGAGGTCGACGTGCGTCACGCGCGAGTCCGACTGCTGCACGATGCCGCTCACGATGTCGCCGGCGCGTCCTTCGTACTCGCCGAACGTCATCTCACGCTCGGCTTCGCGGATGCGCTGGAGGATCACCTGCTTCGCGGTTTGCGCTTCGATGCGGCCGAAATCCTTGGGTTTCTCGACCTCGGTCTCGTTGACGAGGTTGCCGGCCTCGTCTTGCATCGGCGTGCCTTCCTCGTCGACGTCGTGCATGAACACGCGCACGTCGCCGTCCGCCGGGTCCACCTCGACGCGCGCGCCCTTGTCCGGCGGCATCGACTTCTTGTACGCGGCGGCGAGCGCTTGCTCGAGCCCGGACAGCAGCGAGTCGAACGGGATGCCCTTCTCCCGTTCGATGTTGCGCAGCGCCTCGATGAACTCTGGATTCATCTCACCACGGCAAGAGGATCTTGGCGTTCGCGATGTCTTCGAGCCGCACGTCTACTTCGCCGCTCTTGGTCGCGACCGTCACCGAATCCTCGCCGACCTCCTTCACGTCTCCCTCGACCTGGCTCCGTGCCAGGACGATGCGTACCTTGCGACCGACGTTCTTGCGGAAGTCGGTCGCCGTTCTCAGCGGGCGGTTCAGGCCGGGGCTCGTCACCTCGAGCGTGTACCGGCCCTGGATCGGGTCCTCGGCGTCGAGCAGCCGGGAGACCTCCTCGGAGACCCGCGCGCACGTCTCGAGGTCGATGCCGCCCTCGCGGTCGGCCACCAGCCGCACCAGCTGCGTCCGGCCGCGGCCGACGAGCAGCTCCACCAGCTCGGCTCCGTGCCTGGCGAGCACCGGCTCGGCGAGCGAGCGGACCCGCTCCTCCAGGGCTCGCAAGGCGGCCGTGGCACCGTCTGCAGCCACCGCGGGCCTCCTCTCCCGGACCGATCGCCGTCGCTTCGGCGGTCCGCCCAAACAAAAAGCCGGCGGGAGGCCGACTTCGCTCGGACGAACCTATGCGATGGCGATTATAACACCGGATGTTTCCTCACCCGGCGGGCGTCGCTACCGGCCCGCCTTCATGCGTGCAAAAAGACTTGTATGCGGTCCCAAATCACCGCATGAACGCGAGTCAGTACGCCACGGCCCAGGTGGCGCGCTCCTGGGCCGGCCGACCACATACCACGCAGGCCCCGTCCACCGGCTCGGGGTCGAGCGGCAAGAACCGGATCGTCGCCTTGGTCTCCGCCTTCACCTTCTGCTCGCACTCGGGCGAGACGCACCACAGCCCCGTGACGAACCCGCCCTGCTCGGTGATGGTGTCCGTGAGCGTCTCGTAATCGTCCGCCTCGTGCGAGTTTTCGATGACGAACTCATGTGCTTGCGCGAACAGCGTGTGCTGGATCTCGTCGAGCAGCGCTGGGATGCGCTTCCCGAGGTCCGCCAGCGGCAGCGCGCTCTTCTCGCCGGTGTCGCGGCGCGCGACGGTCGCTTGCTCCGCGTCGAGGTCGCGAGGGCCAAGCTCCACGCGAACCGGGACACCCTTCAGCTCCCATTCGTTGAACTTGTAGCCGGGGCGATGCTCGTCGCGATCGTCGACGCGCACGCGGACGCCGCCGTCGATCAGCGCGCGCGCGAGCTTGTGCGCCTCGGCCACCACACGGCCGCGCTCGTCGTCGGTCTTGTAGATCGGCACGATGACGACTTGATACGGCGCGAGCTTCGGCGGCAACCGCAATCCCTTGTCGTCGCCGTGCGTCATGATCACGGCTCCGACCAAGCGCGTGGACACGCCCCACGACGTCGCGTACGCATCCTCCATCGCACCGCTGCGGCCTTGAAACTGCACGCCGTACGCCTTCGCGAAGTTCTGCCCGAGGTAGTGGCTCGTCCCCGCCTGCAACGCTTTCTTGTCGCGCATCAATCCTTCGATGGTTTGCGTGTCGACCGCGCCGGCGAATCGCTCGGCCGCGCTCTTGCGCCCGGTCTTCACCGGAACGGCGAGCACCGACTCGACCGCGTCCTTGTACACGTCGAGCAGGATCATGCGTTGCTCGGCGATCGCTTCCTCGGCGGTCTCGTGCGCGGTGTGACCCTCCTGCCAGAGGAACTCGGTCGTGCGGAGGAACACGCGCGGGCGTAGCTCCCAGCGCACGACGTTCGCCCACTGGTTGTAGAGCAGCGGCAAGTCGCGATACGACTGCACCCACTTCGCGTACGTCGCCCAGATGATGGTCTCCGACGTGGGGCGCACCACGAGCGGCTCTTCGAGCTTCTCTCCGCCCGCGTGGGTCACCACTGCCACCTCCGGAGCGAAACCCTCCACGTGCTCCGCCTCTTTTTCGAGGAGCCGGTACGGGATGAACAGCGGGAAGTACAGGTTCTGGTGGCCGGTGGCCTTGATGCGGTCATCGATCGCGCGCTGGATGTGCTCCCAGATCGCGTACCCGTAGGGCTTGATGACCATCGTGCCGCGGGCGAGCGAAGGCTCGGCGAGGTCGGCCTGGCGCACGACGTCCTGATACCAGGCCGGAAAGTCGTCGGATTGCTTGGGCAGCGCCATAGGTCCGGCAAGGATACCAACGCCGGTTGCGCCGGGCTTTTAGGTGACGACGATCGTGCCCGTCATCTCCGGGTGGATGCGGCAGTGGTAGGCGTAGGTGTGCCCGCTGTCGAGCGCTCCGCCGATCGCGATCGATCGCGCCTGCCCGAGGAAGTGGTCGGGGCGCAACGTGACGTCGAACGCGCACGGCCCGCCGGTGTCGCACCTATCGTCGGTGACGGTGTGCTCGATGCGATCGAGGTTCTGGAAGATCAATCGCGCGCCGGTTCGGCCTTGGACGGCGATCTCGTCCGGCGTGAACGCGCGCTGGAACACGAGAACGTTCCGGTTCGCGTTGTTGGTGTCGGAACAAAAGAGGTTTCCCGGCGCGGGCTGGCACTGCGGCGGCGGCTCGGGGCAAAACGGAGGGCAACCGGCGAACGCTTGCGTGGGAACGAGGAACGCGACGAGCGCGAGCACGATGGCTATGCCTGCAGTCTTCTTCACGGTGCCGCCTCCCTGGTAGGGGACGGCCGTTGTATTCGCAGTCGAGCACTCGAAATCCTGTCCGAGGTTCTAATCGTGCTCTTTGACCCAGGAAAGGATGCCTTGTTCCTCGAACGCTTGCTTCACGTCGTCGCGCAAGCGCTCCATGTTCTTGCGCGTGCGTATCGCACCGACCGCGCCGCCCATGTATCCCTTCGATTGCTTCTCGAATCGAACGACGGTCTCGCCGTCGCCGCCGCTCATCACGCGCAGCCCCACTTTGAAGTACTGCGCGAGCGCGCCGACGATGAGGTTGAGCACTTTGCTGCCGCGCTCGGCGGTGGCGGTCCACTCGTCGTGCCAGGTGAGCTTGAACTTGCGCGCCTCGAGCGCGCTGGTCGCAGCCGCGCGCGCGGCGGTCGCGTCGCCGCGAATTGCAAGGTCGACCGAGTTCATGGTCCGAATCCTACGCGCCGGGCTTGCGTCCGAGCGGGATGACGGGCGGCGCGCTGCCGATGCGCGCAACCACCGGGGCGCCG
>JBIOWR010000035.1:0-4144 GCA_044868775.1 Actinomycetota bacterium | reverse complement strand
CGCTTCGGGAGCGTGCGGGCTCTCGACGACCGCGAGCCCCAGCGCGAGCGCCGCCGCCTCGCGAACCGAGCGGCGCGCCACGGCCTCGTCGTACGCGCCCTCCACGGCCTGCCGCACCTCCGGCAAGTCTTGAACGCTGCGCAGCAATCCGATTGCCACGTCCGGGCGAACGCCGCTCTTCCCGGCGCCTTCGCGCAACATACGGATCGCCGTGTGCGCGCGTCGCAGCGCGATCACGCCGGCGGCGCCGGTGTGCGCGGGCTCGCCGTCCCACACGCTGCGGGCGGTGCGCTGCGGCGCTGCGGCTGCGGCTCCCACCGGCGGCGGGAGCTCGGCGCCCGTGGTCGGCTTCGGGGCCGCGGTCACCCGCGCAGCGCGCTCGCGCCGCGCGCGTCGCCGCCTGCGAGCCCCCAGCCCGATCAGCAAACGCAGCACGAGCAGCACGAGCGCGATGAACAGGCCCAGCGCCCACCACACGACCGCGATCCCGGTCGTGGCCACCGCTTGAGCATCGCCGCGGCCGGTCGTGCTCTCGTATCGCACCGAGAGGTTCGCGCGCACGCGCGCGAAGAGAATCGGCGGCGGGTCGTTCCACTCCACCAGGAACGTCGTGGCGCGCCCGGGCATCGCGTAGAACTGCGGGATCTCGATGTTGCTGTCCGTGCGGCGCAGCCGGTCGCGAATCGAGAGCGTCCCGTGCAACACGGCGTACGTGTTGCCCGCGTTCGTCACCGTGATGCGGAACGGAACGCTCCCCCGCACTTCGAACTTCGGCATCGTCACCGACTCGACCGTGACGTCGCGGCGCAAGCCCGCGCCGATCACGGTGACGAGCACGGTGTGCAAGGCTTGCGCTTGTCTCCCGGCCGAGAACAACACACCCGCGGCGTGCTCTCCGACGGGAACGCCGGCCGGTGCGCGCACCGAGACGGTGACGTTCGCGGTCTCGCCCGGGTCCAGATCGACGTTCGACGGCGTGATCGTGACCCACGCGGCGGCCGAGTCGGCGGTCGAGCCCGGCGTGCGCAACGCGAAGCCGTTCCCCGACGGCACCACGTCGCCCACCGCGGCAAGCACGCTCAGCGATTGCGACGACGAGTTCGCGAGCGTGACGGTCTCGGACACGCTGCCGCCCTGTGCGACGGAGACCTCCCCGATCTGCTTCGTCACCGTCAGCGGCACGCCCGCTTGCTGGGCGTGCGCGGGCGCAGCCACGCCCAGCACCACCAAGGCAAGGCTCAAGAACGCGCGACCGCCCATTCGCATCGCCCCCATTAAAGCGAAAGCGGCCCCGAAAGGCCGCTTTCCATGCCGAATCGTTCGTTACTTCTTCTTCTTGCCCGAGACGACGGCAAGCAGGTCGCGCGCCGAGAGGATCAGGTACTCGTCGCCGCCGACCTTGACCTCGGTGCCGCCGTACTTGGAGTAGATCACGACGTCGCCGACCTTGACGTCCATCGGGATCCGCTTCCCGTCCTCGAAGCGGCCGGGGCCCGCAGCCACGACCTCGCCCTCCTGGGGCTTCTCCTTCGCGGTGTCGGGGATGATGATCCCGGTGGGGGTCTTCTGGACGTCCTCCTCGAGCGGCTTCACGGCCACCCGGTCCTCTAGAGGCTGGAGGTTGAACGCCATACCCGTATCCCTCCCTAGTTAAGTGGCGTTTTGGCACTCAGCCAGTCGGAGTGCTAACGGGAATATAGCCAGGTGCCCGGCCGAGCGTCAACCGGACCGACTCATGCGCCTCGGAGCGGCCCGCGGTCGCATCAAAGCTGCGACGGTCGCCGTACGATGCGCGCGATGAGGGGACCGGCCGACTTGCTCGCGTGGAGGGACGAGTTCCCCGCTGTGCGCAACCGCACCTTCCTCGGCGCGCACACGCTCGCCCCACTCTCTCGACGCGCGCGCGCCGCGATGGATCGCTTCTTCGATGCGTGGGAGACGAAAGCGTCGGCCGAGCGCGTATGGTTCGAGGACATCCTCCCGGAGATGCGCCGCCTCGAAGCGCTGTACGCCCGCCTCATCGGTGCCGATGCGCAAGAGATCGCGCTCACGCCGTCGGTCACCACCGGGCTCGCGTCGCTCGCGAGCTGTCTGAGCTACGAGGACCGCAACGAGATCGTGCTCTCCCGCCGCGAGTTCCCCACCGACACGCATCTCTGGCTCGCCCAAGAGCGACGCGGCGCAAAGGTCGTGTGGATCGACGACGACGACTACGCGAGCGCGATCGGCGAGCGCACGGCGGTGTGCTCCGCGTCGCGCGTGTCGTATCTCGACGGTGCGCTGATAGATGCGCACGCGCTCGTGGACGCATGCCGCTACGCCGGAGCGATGAGCATCGTCGACGACTACCACGGTTCGGGAACCGTTCCGCTCGACGTGCACGCGCTCGGCAACGACGCGCTCGTGGGAGGACCGCTCAAGTACCTGCTCGGCGGGCCCGGCATCGCGTTCGTGTACGTGCGCCGCGACATCATTCCGAGCTTGAAGCCGTCGATCACCGGGTGGTTCGCGCAAGCCGATTTCTTCGCGTTCGACAACTCCAAGGTGCAGTGGCCCGACACGGCGCAACGATTCGCGCTCGGCACGCCCGCGCCGGCGTCGATCTTCGCGGCGGCCGCGGGCCTGGATATCGTGTTCGAGGTGGGCGTCGATCGAATCCGCGAGCGCGTGCAAGACCTCATCGACTATGCGGTCGCGAAAGCCGACGAGCACCGGCTCACCGTGCGAACCCCACGCGAGCGCGAGCGACGCGGCGGCGTGTTCGTGGTGGAAGTCGACGACGCGAAACACGCGCTCGAGCGCTTGCTGGACAACGGCGTGATCGTCGACGAGCGGCACGGCGCGATCCGGGCGTGCCCGCACTTCTACACGAGCGAAGACGATGTCGACGTGTTGTTCGAAGAGCTGGCGAGGGGTTAGTGCATGGTGCGGCCGCGCGGATGGCCGCGTGAGTCATACTCGCCCGAGACGGTCTCTCTCCACCAGCGGCCCTCGTCGGTCGCGCGCCACGCCTGGAAGCAATCGTCGGCGCAGAACGTCAATCCGAAACGGTGGACGGTGGTCTCGTCGTCCACCTCCGCGCAGCACTGGACGCAGCGCCACGCTTCTTCAGGCTGTGGAATCCCCATGCAGGGCCCTCCCAGGCGACTGGTTCATTGTGACATCAGCCCCGCCACGTTGTCACCCCTTGACAAAGCGGCCCAAGCGTGAACGAAACCGGCCCGCTCGCCGCCGATTGGAAGGCAAGCTCCCGAGCGCGTTGAATAGAGGCTCGACCAAGGAGGAGCCATGCCCGAAGCCGTCATCGTCGCCACTGCGAGAACGCCCATCGGACGCGCGAAGAAGGGCTCGCTCGTCAACGCTCGCCCGGACGACCTCGGCGCGTTCGCCATCCGCAAAGCGCTGGAGAAAGTGCCCCAGCTCGACCCGTCCGAGATCGTGGACGTGATGACCGGCTGCGGGTTTCCCGAAGGCGAGCAGGGCATCAACGTGGGCCGCAGGATCGCGCTCCTCGCGGGGCTGCCCGACTCGGTTCCGGGAACGACCGTCAACCGGTTCTGCGCGTCATCGCTGCAGACGATCCGCATGGCGTTCCACGCGATCAAGGCGGGAGAAGGCGACGTGTTCGTCGCCGCCGGCATCGAGTCGATCTCGCGCGTCGAGCAGATGCCGCGCGACGTGAGCGAGCTGCACCCCAAGCTGTTCGGCGACGGCGCGATCGCGAACGTGTACATCCCGATGGGGCTCACGGCCGAGAACGTCGCCGAGCGATTCGACGTGAGCCGCGAGGACATGGACCGCTACGCGCAGCGCTCGCAAGACCTCGCCGTTGCGTCGCAGAACGACGGGTACTTCGACAGGGAGATCTCCCCGTACACGCTCGACGACGGCACCGTCGTGTCCAAGGACGACGGCCCACGCGCCGGGTCCACCGTCGAGAAGCTCGCGACGCTGCCGCCGGCGTTCAAGCCCGACGGCGTCGTCACTGCAGGCAACTCGTGCCCGCTGAACGACGGCGGCGCGGCGGTGGTCGTGATGAGCGAGGAGCGGGCGCGCCAGCTCGACATCACGCCGCTCGCGCGCATCGTCGCGTCGTCGGTGTCGGGCATCGATCCCGAGATCATGGGCGTCGGCCCGATCGAAG
>JBIOWR010000034.1:0-22806 GCA_044868775.1 Actinomycetota bacterium | reverse complement strand
CGCCGAGGCTGCCGCGCGAGAGGCGACCAAGCGCGCGCGACGTGCGCTCGCGGACGGGAGCGAAGGCGAACGCGCCTGGGCGCTGTGGCACGTCGGGGAGGTCGCCGACGGCGCTGCGATCGCGGGCGTCGTCGCGCTCCTCGACACCGGCGTCGCGTCGCCGGGGCTTCGCGTGCTGGCCGCCCGCACGCTGGGCCTCCTCGCAAGCAGCGAGGCCGTTGCCGCGCTCGGGGCGGCGCTCCGGGACGACCCCGCGCCGGAGGTGCGGCGCGCGTGCGCACAGGCGCTCGGTTCGATCGGTGGGCACGAGGCGGTGCTTCGACGGGCGGCCGGTGCCGAACCCGACCCAACGGTCCGAGCCGAGATCGCGCACGCCCTCGACCAGCAGTGAGCGAACACCGGTCGTGACGGCCCGGTGACGGGGGAGTGACGGAATCCGGGGAATCTCCGGGGTTACCAAAGGGGTGGCGTCTCCAATGATCACATGAGCACGTTTCCGCGCTCGCCGCAGGTCGTCAAGGGTGGCATCGTCTTGATCGATCCCGAGACGTCTGCCGTGCTTCGTGTGATCGTGCTGCAGTACAACCCCGACACGCTCAATCGCACGCTGCAGGTGCAAGGCGTGGGCGGCGAGGGCGGCGAGCGGCTCGAAGCGTTGCGACTCAAAGGCCCGCCGGTCGAGACCATCAAGCTCGAAGCGGAGATCGACGCCGCCGATCAGCTGGAGTTCCCGGCGCAGAACCAGATCACGGTCGAGCTGGGTATCGCCCCGGTGCTCGCATCGCTCGAGACGATCGTGTATCCGACCGCCGCGTCGCTGGAGAGCGCCAACCGGCTCGCCGGCATGGGCACGCTCGAGATCGCTCCCGCAGAAGCGCCGCTGTCGCTGTTCGTATGGAGCAGGTCTCGCATCCTGCCGGTGCGCATCACCGAGTTCTCGATCACCGAAGAGGCGTTCGACGTCGCGCTGAACCCGATTCGCGCGAAGGTCAGCCTGGGAATGCGCGTGCTGTCGGTGAACGACTTGTCGTTCTCGCACAAGGGCTCGTCGCTGTTCCTCGCATATCAGCAACAGAAGGAACGCATGGCCGGCATGACGCAAGGGTCGATGTCGGCGCTCGGCATCGTGGGTGTGCCGTGACGGGCGCGACGGAGGGTTTCGGCAGCCCGGCGCCGGGTGCGCAGCCGGGTATCCCCGGCATGGCGGTCGCCGTGCCGCAGTTCCCGGTGACGAGCCGCTACTACGGCATCGAGATCACCAAGCTCGCGCGGCCCGACGGCAACGCCGTCGCGTACCTGCGGCGGCGATTCATCCCGCCTCCCGAGCGCTTCGAGCTGTTGCACGAGTACACCGTCGCCGAGCGCGACCGCATCGACAACATCAGCGCACAACAGCTCGGCGATCCCGTCCAGTACTGGAGGCTGTGCGACGCGAACATGGCGATGATGCCCACCGACCTCGAGCGCGTCGGCCGCCGCATCCGCATCACGATGCCGGAAGGCATTCCGGGGCCGGCCGGTGTCTAGCGCGCTCTACCTCACGTTGCTGATCGGGCCGGCCGTTCCGATCCCGGCGCCGCGCGACGTCGTCGACTCGCTGCAGTCCGCGCAAGTCACGGTCAGCTCCGGGCAGCGCAGCGGATTCCAGCTCACGTTCGCGATCGGGAAGACGTCGTTGTTGCAGCGCGTGCTGCTGCCGGCGGGATACTTCGATCCGAGCATTCGGGTGATCATCATCGCGACCGTCAACGGCATTCCGCACGTGCTGAGCGACGGTGTGATCACGCGGCAAGAGGTGGCGCCGTCGAACACGCCCGGACAGTCCACGCTTACGATCACGGGCGAGGACCTCACGGTGCTCATGGACGTCATCGACTTCCAGATCCCGTACCTCGCGATGCCCGATCCGGCGATCATCTACGCGATCCTCGCGAAGTACATGTGGCTCGGCATCGTGCCGCTCGTCATCCCGATGTTCTACTTCGATCCTCCCCTGCTGAACCGTGGCTGGCCGTCGCAGTCCGGCACCGACTTGCAGCGAATCCAAGACATGGCGCAGAAGTCGGGGTACGTCTTCTATCTCGATCCCGGGCCGGCGCCCGGCATGAACATCGCGTACTTCGGGCCGGAGATCCGCCTCGGCATCCCGCAACCGGCGCTCAACGTGAACATGGACGCCGAGACGAACGTGGAGTCGCTCACGTTCTCGTACGACGGGCTGTCGAAGACGCTGCCGTTGCTGTACGTGCAGATCCCCGAAGCGAAGGTCGCCATCCCGATCCCGATCCCCGACGTCGCGCCGTGGCGGCCACCGCTCGCCGTGCGCCCGGCGATCCCGCTCAAGATCGAGCACTTGAACGACACCGCGCCGATGTCGCCGGGCGCGGCGCTCATGTACGGGCTCGCGAAGGCGAGCAAGTCGTCCGACGCGATCACCGGCTCGGGCTCGCTCGACGTGTTGCGGTACGGGCGCCCCCTGTCGGCGCGCGGCATCGTCGGCGTGCGCGGCGCCGGCATGGCATACGACGGCATGTACTACGTGAAGAGCGTGACGCACAACATCAAGCGCGGCGAGTACAAGCAGAACTTCACGCTCGCGCGCGAAGGACTCATCTCACTGACCCCGAGGGTGGTGCCGTGACGCAGAGCAGGAAGCATTACGGGAAGTATCGCGGCGTCGTCCGCAACAACGTCGATCTCGAATCGCGCGGGCGTATCCAGTGCGAGGTGCCGGACGTGCTGGGCTACGTGCCGACGACGTGGGCGATGCCGTGCGTGCCGGTAGCCGGTCTCGGCTGCGGCTTCTACTCGGTGCCGATGCTCGGCTCGGGCGTGTGGGTCGAGTTCGAGAAGGGCGACGTCGACAAGCCGATCTGGGTCGGCGGCTGGTGGGGAACGGTCGCGGAGGTCCCCAAGCTCGGGCTCGCGCAAATGCTCCCGGTCAGTCCCAACATCGCGATGACCACGCCCGGGCAGGCCACGATCGTCATCAGCGACGTGCCGGCGATCGGCATTCAGATGATGAACGGGCGCGGAGCGATGTTCATGATGAACGACGCGGGGATCCTGCTGACCAACGGCAAGGGCTCGACGCTCGCGATGGTGGGCAAGGCGTTCACCGTCAACGAGGGCGCCCTCTTGGTGACCTGATGAGCGGGCCTGCACTGCACGTCGGCGCAACCGGGAACTGCCCGCACGGCGGACAGGTCACGGTCGTCGGTGCGAGCCGCGTGTCGATCTTCGGCATGCCGGTCGCGACGATGGCCTTCCAATACCCCATCGCGCCGTGCCCGTTCCAGGTTCCGGTTCCGGGAGGAACGAAGCCGCAGCCGTGCGTGCGCGTGCAGTGGACGAAGCCCGCCGCGCGCGTGAAGGTCATGGGCCTCCCGGTGGTCACGCAGCTGAGCACCGGCGTGTGTCTTTCCGTGGAGCAGATCCCGCAAGGCCCTCCGGCCATGACGAACGTGCAGAAGAAGGTGATCACGCTGTGAACGTCGATTACCCGTTCCACTTCGACAACGCCGGACGCACGGCGACGACGGGCATCGAGGATCACGTGCGCGACATGATCGAGCTCATCCTGCTCACCAGCCCGGGCGAGCGCGTGATGATGCCCGACTTCGGAAGCGGCTTGCTCGCGATGACGTTCGAGCCGAACAGCCCGGAGCTTGCGTCCGCGCTGGAGTTCACGCTGCAAGCGGGATTGCATCGCTGGCTCGGCGACGTGATCGAGGTGCGCAACGTCGACGTCGAGGCGGCCGGCTCCACGCTGAGCGTGGCGGTGGAGTACGCGCTTCGCCGCACCGGCGAGGTGCTCACCGCGATGGTCGAGAGGAAGGCCGCGTGACGCACACCGGGCCGTCGTGCGCCGTCGAGCGCCGCCGCGACGACGTCCGTCGCGCGGAGCGGTGGAACGGCATCGACTACCTCGAGGTCGACGACGACCAGCTGCGGCTGTGCGTGCGCTTCCTCGACAAGGCGCCGGAGGATCTCGCGATTGGCAACGTCGTCATCGAAGGCGGCGAACGCATCCGCGACATCAAGGTGGTCGGCGTCGCGATCCGCCGGCACGACGATCCCGAGATCGACGACTGTCTGGAGGTCGTCGTCGATCGTCCGGGAGATTTCTCGACGTACACGCTCAAGCTGGTCGAGGCCGGCGAGGACGGGCGCCCGACGGATCGCCCGCTGCGCGGTTTCGACGTGCGATACGCGCACTTGCATTTCTCGTTCAAGGCCGGATGCCCGACCGACCTCGATTGCACGGACGAGGCGTGTCCGCCGGAACCGCGCGAGGACCCGCAGCTCGACTATCTCGCGAAGGACTACGAAAGCTTCCGGCGGCTGATCCTCGACCGGCTCGCGCTCATCATGCCGGACTGGCAGGAGCGGCACGCGCCCGATCTGCAGCTGACGCTCGTGGAGCTGCTCGCGTACGTCGGCGACCAGTTGAGCTACTACCAGGATTCCGTCGGCACCGAGGCGTACCTTGCGACCGCGCGCAGGCGCATCTCGATCCGGCGGCACGCGCGGCTCGTCGATTACCTCATGCACGAAGGCTGCAACGCGCGCGCGTGGCTCGCGCTCACGACCGACACCGACGTGTCGTTCGCGTTCGACGACCTCGCGTTCTTCACCAGTCCTCCCGTCGGGGCGGCCGTGTCCGGGCTCGTGCCGGCGGAACGTTTCGAGGAGCTGGTGCGCGCGGGCGCGCTCGTGTACGAGGCCGTTGCGCTCGGCCCGCGCGCGAGCATCGACGTGCGCGTCGCACACAACGCGATCCGCGTCTACACCTGGGGAGACGCGGAGTGCTGTCTCGACGCGGGCGCAACGAGCGCGGTGCTGGTGGATCAAACGCCGTTGCAACCGGCGCCCGAGGTGTTGCTCGCCGACACTACCGCCGAGATGGTGCACGGCGACGTCGTCCGGGCGCCGCGTGAACGTGATGTCGAGCGCGACGACGGGCGTGGACGTGAAGGTGAGCGCGACGACGAAGGGCGCGCGCTGGACATCGTGCCGGGCGACGTCGTCGTGTTCGAAGAAGTCAAGGGTCCGATCACCGGCGACCCCGCCGACGCAGACCCGCGCCGCCGCCACGCCGTGCGCGTCACACGCGCGCGCCGCACCGAGGACCCGCTGCACGGCGTCCCGCTGCTCGAGATCGCGTGGGACGAGGAGGACGCGCTGCCGTTCCCGGTGTGCATCTCCTCGCGCGGCGAAGCGCCGGAATGCGCGCTCATCGAGGACGTGTCGGTCGTGCGCGGCAACGTGATCCTCGTGGATCACGGGCGAACCACCGGCCCGGAGGATATCGGCACGGTCGAGGGCGAGCCGCCGCGGTACTCGTGCGACGAGTGCGAGGTCGGCGAGAGCGAGTCGCGACCCAAGCCGTTCGAAGCCGAGCTCGTGGGCGCGCCGCTCACCTTCGCCGAGCCGATTCCGATTCCGCGCCGCCGTGCGTCGGCGTACGACCTCGCCGATCCCGCGAGCCGCGACCCGCGACGCGCGCTCGCGCAGGTGTTCGTGGACGGTCTCGCGCCGGGTGCGCACGCACCGGATCGCTGGGACGTCCGCAGCGACCTCCTCGCGAGCGAGCGCGATCAGCGGCACGTCGCGGTCGAGGTGGACGATCACGGGCGCGGACACCTACGTTTCGGCGACGACTTCACCGGCATGCAGCCCGCGCAGGGGACCGTGTTCGTCGCGACGTATCGCATCGGCAACGGGATCACCGGAAACGTGGGCCCGGACACGATCACCGGCATCGTGCCGCGCGCCGCGACGATCGACGGTATCGCGCTCACGGCGCGCAACCCGCTCGCGGCCGCGGGCGGAACGGCGCCCGAGACCGAAGAGGAAGTGCGCCGGCTCGCGCCTCACGCGTACCGGACGCCGATCGTGCGCGCGATCGTGCCGTCCGATTACGCGACGCTCGCGCAAGCGCATGCGAAGGTGCAGCGGGCGGGCGCGACGATGCGCTGGACGGGGAGCTGGTACGAGGCGCAGGTGGCGATCGATCCGCTCGGCGTCGTGGTCGCGGACGCCGAGCTGCTCGAAGAGATCCGGCAGCTGCTGTACCCGCCGCGCCGTATCGGTCACGACTTGCGCGTGCTGACCGCGAGGACCGTTCCGCTCGACATCGTGCTCGAGGTGTGCGTCGATGAGGAGTACATCCGCGGCCACGTCGAAGCGGATCTGCGCGCGCTGTTCTCCAACCGTCGGTTGCCGGACGGAACGCTCGGGTTCTTCCATCCGGACAACCTCACGTTCGGCGCGGGCGTGTACGTGAGCACGATCGTCGCTGCGGCGCAGCGCGTGACCGGTGTGAAGAGCGTGACGGTGAAGCGGCTCGCCCGGCTGTTCGATCCCGAGCCGGACCCGACGGGTCACACGACGATCGATCCCTCGGCGGAGGCCATCGCTGCCGGTGTGCTCGCGCTCGCGCCCGGAGAGATCGCGCGGCTCGACAACGACCGCACGTTCCCCGAGCGCGGAAAGATCACGTTCGAGATGGAGGGTGGACGTTGAACCCGCTGCGGTGCGCGTGCTGCGAGGGCATCGAGGTCCTCACGCCCGAGGTGGTTGCGAATCGTCCGGGCCTCAGCGCCTTGCGCTATCGCGTGGGGACGCACTCCACGTTCCTCGAATCGATGAAGGCGCGCCTGTCGTCGTTCGTCCTCGACGTGCCGGCCGGCGAAACCCCTTCGGGACGCTTCACCCCGCTCGAAGCGCTCAGGACGCGACGCGCAGACGACGCGTCGATCGCGCTGCTCGATTCGTGGGCGTGCGTCGCCGACGTGCTCACGTTCTACCAAGAGCGCATCGCGAACGAGGGATACTTGCGCACGGCGACGGAGCGGCGATCGGTCGCGGAGCTCGCGAACCTGATCGGATACCGGCTGCGGCCGGGCGTTGCGTCGAGCGTGCACCTCGCGTTCACGCTCGATCCCGGCTACAAGGTCACGGTTCCGGCGGGCACGCGCGCGCAGAACGTCCCGGCGCCGAACGAGACCATGCAATCGTTCGAGACCTCCGAAGACTTCGCCGCGCGCGCCGAGTGGAACAATCTCGCGCCGCGCGTGGGCCGTCCTCAAGTCTTCACGGATGCCGAAGCGCAATGGGTCTCGGAGATCTACCTGAAGGGAACGTCGACGCAGTTGAAGAAGGGCGACCCGTTGCTGCTCGTGCTCGGGTCCGCCACGCGCGTGCTGCGATTCGTGGAGGAGGCCGACGCGCAGTCCGACGACGACCGTACCCGCGTGATCCTGCAACCGACAGGGCCGGTGGTGTCCGACGAGATGCTCACGATCGCGAAGGATGCGATCGAGCAGTGGATCGCGGCGGCGCCGCCCGACGAAGCCGCGCGCACGCGTGTACAAGAGCTGAAGTCCCTGCGCATCGAGCTCAACCGGCCGTTCCCCGCACAGGCCGCATTCAACCTTTCGATCGAGCGGTTGATGTCGAGCTTCGACGAGCTGTTCGAGAAAGCGACGAAAGACAACGCGTCGGCTGTTGCGGAATGGGCGTCGTCGGTTCGTACCGGTCTCGACACCGTGTGCGAGGGAAGGCCGATCGGACCGAAGATGGACACGCTGACGCAACTGATCGGTCCGCTCGCCGTCCTGCCCGCGCGACCCTACCGTCCGATACCGAACGTGAAGCGGCTGTTCACGCGCAACGGCGACGGGCTCGTGCGATCGCTCACGTTGTTCAAGCCTGCGCTCACGGCGGGCCTGTACGAGGCGTGGAAGCGGCTCCCGACCGCGCCGCAACCGCTGCAGGTGTACGCGCTGCGCGTGAAGGCGTCGCCGTTCGGCTACAACGCCGCGCTCCAGCCGAAGTACAAGGGGACCCCGCCGGTGCCGATGGAGATGTCGAAATGGGGCGACTGGAAGCGCGACGCCGAGGACGACAACACGAAAGTGCTCCACCTCGAGAGCCAGTACGACGACGTCACCGCGAAAGGTTACGTGGCGGTGGTGAATCGTGCGAGCACGAAAGCCATCGAAGTCGTCGATGCGACGACGGTGTCGCGAACGGCGTACGGAATGAGCGGCAAGTCCACACGCCTGACGCTCGCCGAGGCCTGGTTCACGATCTCCGGCGAGAAGAAAGACATCAAGTTCCTTCGCGAGTCGATGGTGTACGCCGGGAGCGAGAGGCTCGAGACCACGGACGCGCCGATCTACGACGAGATTGCCGGCGATTCCATCGAGCTGAAGGCGCTGTACGACGGTATCGAGCCCGGCCACACGGTCATCGTCTCGGGAGAGCGCACGCTCGACGCCCTGCCGGAAGGAACCGGTGTGCGCGTCAGCGAGCTCGCGCTCATCGCGAGCGTGCGTCAAGGGCCGGGGCGGCGTGTGCCTGACGACGAGACGAGCGAGCTGCCTGGCGATCCCGTTCACACGACGCTGATCCTCAGCCGTCCGCTCACGTACACCTACAAGCGCGAGACGGTGATCGTGTACGGCAACGTCGTCAAGGCCACGCACGGCGAGACGCGGTCGGAGGTGATCGGGAGCGGCGACGCAACGAAACCGTTCCAGTCGTTCACGATCAAGCAGTTCCCCATCACGCACGTCTCCGCGCCCACGACGAGCGGAGAGCAGAGCGCGCTCACGGTGCGCGTGAACGACGTGCTGTGGCACGTATCGGAAGGGTTCCCGGAGCTGGGTCCGCGCGATCGCTCGTACGTCGAACGTCAGGACGACGAGCACAAGACCCTCATCACGTTCGGAGACGGGCGGCGCGGTGCGCGGCTTCCCACCGGCTTCAACAACGTCGTCGGCACGTTGCGCATCGGCATAGGAAAGCCGGGCAACGTCGCCGCGAGCTCCATCTCGATTCTCTCGTCGAAGCCGCTGGGCGTGCGCGACGTGATCAACCCGTTGCGGGCCACGGGCGGCGCCGATCGCGAGGGCCGCGACCAGGCGCGCGCCAGCATCGCGACTGCGCGCCTGGCGATGGGCAGGCTCGTGTCGGTGAGCGACTACGAGGCGTTCAGCACCACGTTCGCCGGGATCGGGAAAGCCACGGCGCGGCGGCTCCCGGTCGGGCGTCGTTTCGTGGTGCACGTGACGATCGCAGGCGCCGACGACGTGCCGATCGATCCGACGAGCGACCTGTACGGGAACCTCGTGCGCGCGCTGCGCACGTGGGGCGACCCGTATCTCGCGGTCGAGGTCTCGATGCGCGACCTCGTGCTGCCGGTGATCTCCGCGAACGTTCGCATCGATCCGGACTATCTCTGGGTCAAGGTCGAGCAGAAGATACGCGCGGCGCTCATCGACGAGCTCGGCTTCGCGCGCCGCGCGATCGGCCGGCCGATGTTCGAGAGTGAGGTCATCGCCGTCATGCAGTCCGTGCCCGGCGTCGTGTACGTGGACGTCGACTCGATGTACGGCCTCACCGAGGCGAAGGCGATCGCGATGCTGGCGCCGCAACCACAGGCGGTGGCGTTGAGCGTGCACACCGGCACCGAAACCACCCCGCCGCCGGCGGGAACCGTCACGTCCGCCCCGCCCGTCGAAGAAGTCGTCGAGGAGCGCGTGGTCGCAGCTTTGCCGCCGCGCCTCGACGCCGAGAGCGGAGCGATCCTTCCCGGGCAGCTCGCGTACGTGCGCGCGGACATGCCCGCATCCATCGCGCTCAAGGAGATCACGTCGTGAACGACCGGCTGTTCGATCTTCTCCCCGCCGTCATCCGGCTGAAGGACGCGGAGCAAGGCTGGCCGTTGCGCTCGTTGCTCGGTGTCATCGACGAGCAAGTCGACGTCGTGGAGCAGGACGTCGCGCAGCTGTACGAGAACTGGTTCATCGAGACCGCCGACGATTGGGTCGTTCCGTACATCGGCGAGCTCGTCGGCTACACGCCGGTGCACGACGCCGGAAAGCCCGGCGACGTCGCCACCGAGCAGGGCCGCGCGCGCAACCGCATCCTCGTGCCGCGCCGCGAGGTGGCGAACACCATCGGATACCGCAGGCGCAAGGGCACGCTGCCGCTGCTCGAGCTCCTCGCACGCGACGCCGCAGGCTGGCCGGCGCGCGCCGTGGAGTTCTACCGGCTGCTCGCCGTCCGGCAGAACGTGAACATGGTGCACGTGCGGCGCGGCCGCATCGCCGACATGCGATGGGGCGACGCGCTGGACCTGCTCGACGGTCCGTTCGATCGCATGATGCACACCGCCGAGGTGCGCCGCATCGGACGCAGGCGCGATCCCGGCCGGTACAACATTCCCAACGTCGGTGTGTTCGTGTGGCGGCTGCGCTCGTACTCCGTCACGCGCGCGCCCGCGCACGCCGCCGAGGACGTCGGGCCGCACGCATTCACGTTCAGCGCGCTCGCCAACGACCAGCCGTTGTTCAACCGCCCCGAGCCCGAGCCGTTGCCGACGACGATCGCGCAGGAGCGCAACGTGCCCGGCCCGATCCGCAGGCGCGCGCTCGAACGCGATCCCGAGGAGCTGTACGGAGAAGGCCGCAGCTTCGAGATATGGACGGGTTCGCCGCCGCAACCGGTGCCGGCGAGCGCGCTCGTCGCCGCCGATCTCAGCGGCTGGGTCTACCGGCCGAAGCGCGGCCAGGTCGCCGTCGATCCGGTGCTCGGACGCATCGCGTTCCCGCCCGCGCATGCGCCGAAGCGCGGGCTCACGGTCTCGTACCGATACGGGTTCTCCGCAGACATGGGCGCCGGCGAGTATCCACGCACGCTCACCGAGCCGGCCGGCGCGACGCGCTACCTCGTCGGGACGACGCTGCCGGCGGAGCGCGGCTTCCGCACGATCACCGATGCCCTCGAGAAGTGGCGCGAGGAGCATCCGCGCGACGCCGTGATCGAGATCGTGGACAGCGGCGTGTATCCCGAGCAGATCGAAGTCGAGCTCGACGCTGGCACGTCGCTGCAGATTCGCGCGGCGTCGGGCACGCGCCCGGTGATCCGGTTGCTCGACTGGCGCACCGACCGTTCGGACGCGTTGCTCGTGAGCGGGGGTGAAGGAAGCCGCTTCACGATCGACGGCTTCGTCGTCACCGGGCGCGGCCTCCAGGTCGAAGGCGACGTCGCGTGCGTGCGCGTGCGTCACACCACGCTCGTGCCCGGCTGGGGTCTCGAGCCCGACTGCCGTCCGCGCCGCCCGAACGAAGCGAGCCTCGTGCTCGTCAACACCGATGCGCGCGTCGACGTGGAGCACAGCATCATCGGCTCCATCCTCGTCATTCGCGACGACGTGCGGCGCGACCCCGAGCGCATCTTCATGAGCGATTCGATCCTCGACGCGACCGACGCGCGCCTCGACGCGATCACCGGCTCGGAGATGCTCACCGCGCACGCGCGCCTCACCATCGTGCGCTCGACCGTGATCGGCGAGGTGCGCACGCACGCGATCGACCTGGCGGAAAACGCCATCTTCATGTCGCACGTGTCGGTCGCGCGCCGTCAGATCGGATGCATGCGGTTCTCGTACGTGCCGCCCGGCTCGCGGACGCCGCGCCGCTTTCACTGCCAGCCGGATCTCGTGGAGGAAGCGGTGAGGCGCCGCAAGCTGCAGCCGGTCGAAGAGCAACGCGAGATCGCGAACGAGCGCCAGCGCGTGCGGCCGACGTTTACCTCGACGCGATACGGCAACCCGGCGTACTGCCAGCTCGCGTCGACGTGCGCCGTTGAGATCACCACCGGTGCGGACGACGAGTCGGAGATGGGTGCGTTCCACGACCTGTTCCAGCCGCAGCGAACCGCGAACCTTCGCGTGCGCCTCGACGAGTTCAGCCCTGCCGGCATGGAAGCCGGGATCATATTCGTGACCTGAACGACCCGAAGGAGCAGCCGATGAAAGCCGATCTGTCGCGCGACACGTTCAACCCCATCAAGCACTTCTTGCGCGTGATCCAGCAGCAGGGCCGCGTGGAGATAGACGCAGACCCGAACGAGCAAGCCGCGATCCTCATTCGCTACTTGCAGACGCTCGCCACGGATCTCATCGGCCCGTTCGGCGGCCCGAAAGGCAACGGCGGTTTCCTGCTCGCGTGGGTGAACGGCACGCTCTACGTCAACCCGGGCCGCTACTACGTGGACGGCGTCCTGTGCGAGCTGGAGCCGGGACCGGAGATCAAGAACAGCGACGTCGTGAACCTGCTGAAACAGGCGGGCCTCAGCAACTTCGCCGTGCCGTACTACGCGCAACCCGATCGCCGCATCGACGCGAATAGCGATCCGTTGCCGGAGGCCGCGGCGCTCGTGTACCTCGACGCGTGGGAGCACCACGTCACCGCGATCGAGGACGGGTCGATCCGCGAGGTCGCGCTCGGAGGGCCCGACACCTCCACGCGTTCGAAAGTCCTCTCTCAGGTGAAGGTGACGCCGCCGCCCGAGGGCTTGTCCGTCGACAGTTGCGCCGTCGTGCGCCGCGACTGGGCGAAGTGGGAGGAGTTCTTGCAGCCCCCCGACCGAGGGCGGCTCGCCGCACGCGACAACAAGGCGCAAGCAACCAACGATCCGTGCATCACGCCGCCGACCGCCGGCTACCGCGGCGCCGAGAACCAGCTGTATCGCGTGGAGATTCGCACGAGCGGCGTCTGCAGGCAGGCGGGCGGAGCGGCCGAGATACAACCCAAGGTCGCGACGTTCGTGTGGTCGCGCGAGAACGGCTCGGTGCTCTCGGCGTGGGACGTGTCGTCGAATCGTATCGTGCTCGCCGATCCGGGACGCGACGCAAAGCTGGGCTTCGCGCCCGGAGACTGGATCGAGCTGACCGACGACGCGCACGAGCTGAACGGCCAACGAGGAACGCTCGTGAAGATCACCGCAGTCGAGGACAACGTGCTCACGATCGACGAAGCGAGCGCGGACGGCCCGATCGACTCCTCAATGTTCGCCGACAATCCGAAGATTCGCCGGTGGGACTCCGACGGCGCGCTCGCGGTTGAGATTCCCGCGACGAACAAGGGATGGATCCACCTCGAGGACGGCGTCGAGATCATGTTCTCGGCCACCGACGGCGAGTATCACGCGGGCGATTACTGGCTGATCCCGGCGCGTATCCTCGGCGGCGTCGAGTGGCCGATGGAGGGCGAGAACCAGGCGTTGCTTCCGCCGCGCGGCATCACGCACCGCTACGCGCCGCTCGGCATCTTGCGCACGCAGGCGCAGCCGCCCACCGGCGCGACCGCTCCTCCGCCGGAGGAGAGCGTGCTTGAGTCGTGCTTGTGCACGTTCGATCCGCTGTGTTCGTAGACGTCTAATCCTGCCAGCGCAGCGTCACGACGCGCACGGGCTGGGAGATGCCTTTCAGCGTAACCTCGCGCGGCGGTGAGGCCTCGCACGGCAGGCCTGCGTCGGTCAGCGTCTCCTCGCTGACGAGGATCTCGCCGCCTTCCGCGATCGCGCCGATGCGTGCGGCTTCGTGCACGCCGCGGCCGCGGTACGAGCCCTCCGCCTCGCTCGCTTCGGTCGTGTGGATGCCGATGCGAACTTGTGGAGCGAAACCGTGGTCGCGGCGATGCTCGACGAGGCGCCGCTGGATCGCGACCGCGCATCGCAGCGCGGCGTCGGCGTCGTCGAACGCGACGAAGAATCCGTCGCCGGTGTGATCGATCTCGGTTCCGCGATGCTCGGCGAAGTGCGCGCGCAACGTCGTGTCGTGCCAGCGCAGCAGGTCGCCCCACGCCGCGTCGCCGATCGCCTCCACGAGGTTCGTGGAGCGCACGATGTCGGTGAACATGAACGTCTTCGCCACGCGCTTTGCGGGAGCTGCGGCCGGCGTCACCAGCTCCGCCAAGCGGTCCGCCGCGGCGTTCGCGTCGGGGATCGCGCCGAGCCGTTCGAACGCCGAGCGCGCGGATTGCAGCTCCATCGTTGCACTCTCGCGATCGTCCTCCGCGAGATAGACGTCGGCGAGCACGAGGCGAGCGCGCGCGGCTTCGTACGGCAGGTCCGCTTGGTTCCAGAGCCGGATGGAACGCTGCGCGGATTGCAACGCCGGGGAAAGGTCGCGCTCCGCGAGCGCGACCATGGCCGTGGACGCTTCGGCGCTCGCTTGGCGCGCCGGGCTGGCGAAGGTCTTCACCGCATCGCGAAGCTCTTCGGCGGCCGTGCGCGCCGTGTCGACGTCGCCGGCCGCGAGCGCAACCTCGACTTGCGCAGGCAGCAGCTTCACGCGTCCGAGCACGCCGTGCGTCTCCTCGGCGAGCGCGCGCTTGATCGAGGTCATCGCCGCATCGACGCGCCCTTGCCGCAGCCGCAGATACGCGAGCCCCGGCTGCGGCGTGTGCCCCATCTCGTGCGCTTGCTGGAACGCTTGATCGGCGCCCGCGAGGTCGCCGGTGTGCAAGCGAACCTCTCCCAACTCGTAGAACGCCGCCGCGGCGAAGCCGACGCTGAAATTGGTGAGCTCGGCGGCGGCCGTCGTTGCTTCCTCCATCGCGTCCGAGAACGAGCCGCGCAGGCGCAACACTTCCGCGCGGTGCACGCGGCACACGCCGGGGAACCCGCTGATCGCTTGCCGTTCGCACCAGCGCTTCGCGGCCTCGGTCCACTGGCCGGCGCGCGACCAGTCGCCGAGGTGAGCGCACGCGGTGATCATCATGCAGTACACGATGCCGGTCGCCATAGGCCCGAGATCGCCGGACACCGCGGCGATCGTCGCCTCGTCGTACAGCGCCATGCCGTCGTCGACCCGGCCTTGCCCGATGAGCGCCGCACCTCTGAGGCACAGCCCGTACGCCATCAAGTCACGATTCTGGAAGCGTGAGCCGGTTGCAACGACCTGTTCCGCGATGGGCTCGGCGGCGGCGAAGTCGCCGCTCGACAGCGCGATCAGCGCCTGGTTGCGGAGCAGGTACCCACGCTCGACGCAGTCGCCCTCGTTCTCCAGCTCCCTCAACGCGCGCTGCATCCACGCCATCGCGATCGGCATCTCGCCGACGTCGAAATGATGGTCCGCGAGATCGAGCGACGCCATTGCGGCGCTGCGCATGTCTCCGGCGGTGGCGTACCCGGCGTGGGCGCGCTCGCGCGCTGCGATGCAGTCGCGCATCCGGCCGATCCACCACGCCGCTTGCGCGAGCGAGTACAGGTCGTCGGGCGCGAGCTCTTGCTCGCGATCGGCCTGGGTCAGCAAGTCGAACGCTTCGCGCCAAGCATGACCGGCGATCGCGTCACGCCCGGCCTGCAAATCCCCGCCCAAGACTTGGCTCATGGAGACGTCATTCTCACACTCCCGGCAATCGAGCGACAACCACCGGCTTGTTTTTGCGGGTTTCTGGGCCCCGGGCTCGTCCGGAGGGCCGCCCGACCCGGTTCCCACCATGCGTGCGCGCCTTCCCGTAATGTTGCGTGCGATCCAAGCCGAAAGGAGTCGCGCATGGTCTGGGGTACCTACATCGTGGAGTGGCTCCACATCTTGTCGGGCATCCTCTGGTTCGGCAGCGGCCTGTACATCAACATGGTGCTGGCGCCATCGATGCGCACGCTGCCGCCGGCGCGCAGCGGTTACGCCTTCGAGGCGATCGCACACAGGACCGAGCGCGTGCTCCTGCCCACCGGCTATGCCACCGTCGTGCTCGGGATCCTGCGCGGGACGGTGTTCGGCCGCATCGACAACGCCGACGTCTTGTTCGGGTCCCGCTATGGGATCGTGTGGCTGATCTCACTCGGGCTCGGCATCTTCCTCGCGCTGTTCGGTCAGTTCGTGATGTCGAGTCGCGTCAAGGGAATGGCGGCGTTCATCATCAAGGCCGGCGAATCGAACGCGCCGCCGCCACCTCCGGGCGCGCCGCCTCCCCCGCCCGCCAAAGCGCTGATGCAAGCGTCGATGCTCGACTTGGCCGCATTCCTCGCGATCTTCACCTGCATGGTGATCCTGAACTTCAGCTGATCCGGATTCACGTCTTCCGAATCGACTTCGTCACGTGAGCGATTGCCACCGTGGCGCCATCGGCCTCCAGCCGTGAGGTCACGAACGCGATCCTCCGTCCGCGCCGCACGACCTCGGCCGTCGCCTCGAGCTCGGCTTGTGGCGGAGCGGGTGCGACGTAGGAAGCCGAGAAGCTGTGGGTTACGGCTTCCTCGCCAGGCTCGAGCTCTCTGACGAGCGCGAGGTAGGCGGCCACCTCCAAAGCTGTGGCCATCGTACCGGCATGTCGTCCACCGACGGCGTTGAGCGCGCCGCTCGTGACCGGCAGCACGAGTCCACGGGTTGCGTCGTTCTGGTCCAAAGGCCGTGCGGCCAGGAACGTCAGCATCGGAACCGCAATCGCGCGCAGCGCGCGTGCATGCGGCGACATGTCGAGCTCTTCGTGGGACGGGCTCATCTCTTCACCTCGACGTCAGCGAGACGATCCTCATCGTTCCATCACCGCCGTCAGCGCGTCGATGTCCACGTGGCGTTCGAGCGTGCCGGCGAGGCGCTCGATCTGCGCGGCGCGGACGGCGGCGAACGAAACGTGGCCGGGACGCCAGTCCCGATCACACATCCGCGCGACCTCTTGGAGGAAGGCGCGGCGGAACTCGTCGCACTCGAAGATGCCGTGCCAGGACGTTCCGAAAACCGCTTCGCCTATGCATCCTTCGTCTCCATCGAGCGTCGAGAACAGTGGCCGGCCGCTCGACGCCGCCACGCGAACGCGACCGTGCCGAATCTCGTAGCCGCGTACGTCGGCGCCACCGTATCGCGGCGCGGTGCCGTGCGGCGTTCGCAGGACCTTGTCGCGCTCGAACGTGGTCCGAACCGGCAATAGATCGAGACCGGCGACCTCGCCGGCGCGTGCCTCGACGTGATCGACGATCGTGGTGCCCAGCATTTGATATCCGCCGCAGATGCCGAGGACCGGTCGTCCCCGCGCACGTCGCTCGAGCACGACCGCATCCAGGCCTTCGCGCCGCATGCAGGCGAGATCTGCGACGGTCGCTTTCGTTCCGGGGAGGACGACGAGGTCGGCGCTCATGATCTCCGAATGCGATCGCGTGAACGTGACGGTGACGCCCGGTTCGCACACGAGCGGATCGAAGTCGGTGAAGTTGCTCATGTGCTCGAACGCGACGACGGCAACATGCAATGAATCCGCACCGGCGGGAGGCCGCGCATGCCGGCGCAGGACGTCAAGCGACAGCGCGTCCTCCGCATCGATCCAAAGGTCGCGCACCCAAGGAACCACGCCGAGCACCGGCCGCCCGGTGAGGCCTTCGATCATCCGCAGTCCCGGCTCCAGGATTGCAACGTCGCCGCGGAACTTGTTGATGATGTAACCGGACACGAGGGCTTGATCCGATGCGTCCAGCAGCGCCACCGATCCGTAGAGGCTCGCGAACACGCCGCCACGATCGATGTCTCCCACGATCACGACGGGGATGTTCGCGCTCCGCGCGAGACCCATGTTCACGAGGTCGTTCTCCCGAAGGTTGATCTCCGCAGGACTGCCCGCGCCTTCGCACAGCACGACGTCGAACCGAGACCGCAAGCTCTCGTAGGCATCCAGGACGATCCCCATCAGCTTCGGTTTGAGCGCCGGGTACGACGCGGCGTCGGTCTCGTCGATCGCGTGTCCCATGACGATGACTTGCGCGCGCCGATCGTCGGTCGGCTTCAGCAAGACGGGATTCATGAAGGCCTCCGGCGGGATGCCCGCGGCGAGGGCCTGCGCGGCCTGTGCGCGACCGATCTCGGCTCCGTCCGGCGTGACCGCGGAGTTCAGCGACATGTTCTGCGCCTTGAACGGCGCGACGTGGATGCCTTTCCTCGCGAAGAGCCGGCACAGCCCGGCCACGATCACGCTCTTGCCCGCGTCCGATCCGGTGCCCGCGATCAGGAGTGAGCCTTTCACCACGGGATCTGTCCCCTGATCGCGACGGCGAGCACGAGAACGCCGGCCTCTGTGATCTGCTCGACCGCACCGAGCACGTCCCCGGTGAGCCCGCCGATACGACGCGTCGCCGCTCGAGCGATCGAAACCGCGGTCACGATTCCCAGCGCGAGCGCGCCGATGCTCCACGCGCCGAGCGTTCCCACCGCGATGCCCAACGCGGATGCAGCGGCCAGTACCGAAGGCAATCGGCCCATGCTCCTTGCATACGCGGCTCCGAGCGTCGAGCTCGATGACATCGGAGCGAACGTGGTGGCGGCGAGGGAGCTGCTTCGTCCGATCGCGTGCGCGGCCGGGAGCGCGACGAACGCGGCTCCGCGGCTGAGCGACGCCAGCGCCGAAGCGCGGAGCCCGATGCTGACGATCAAAGCAACGGCGCCGTACGTTCCGACGCGCGGGTCCTTCATGATCTCGACCGTACGCTCGCGACCGACGCCGCGCACGCCGAACGCATCGGCGGTGTCCGCCAAGCCGTCCTCGTGAAGCGCACCCGTCACGACGATCCCGGCACCCGTTGCGAGCATCGCCGCAACCGGCGCCGGCACGACGGAAACACTCAGCGCGTAGGCCACGGCCACGGCAAGACCGATGACGCCTCCGACGATCGGGAACCACGGCAGCGCGCGTTGCAGGTTGCCCGTCGAGCGAGCGGGGATGCGCGTGAGGAGGCTCAGCGCTTCGACGAACCCTCTCACCGGGCGAGCCCCCATTCGGCAAACGTCGCCACGTCGCGCACCGATGCGACCGCGAGCTTCACGAGCGGGATCGCCGCGAGCGCGCCGCTCGCTTCACCGAGGCGCATGCCGAGATCGAGCAACGGCTGCTTGCCGAGCTTGTCGAGCAGCAACGCGTGACCGGGTTCGGGCGAGAGATGTCCGGCGATGCAATGGTCGAGCGCGCCCGGCGACAGCGCTTCCAGCGGCGCGACCGATGCCGTGGCCACGAAGCCGTCCAGCAGCATCGGGATCGACCGCAGGCGCGCCTCGACCGTGGCGCCGGCGATCGCGACGAGCTCGCTGCCGCCGACCTCTCGGAGGATCTCCATCGGATCGGCCTCACCGACGCGTTGAACCGCGCGCTCGACGACCGTGCACTTTCGGGTCCATCGCTCCTCGTCGATGCCGGTTCCGCGTCCGGTCCATTGATCGACCGGGCCGCCGAACAACGCTGCCGACACGGCCGCCGCCGCGGTGGTGTTCCCGATTCCCATCTCGCCCACGACGACGAGGTCGCAGTCCGGCGCGGCCACGGCACGGCGGCCCGCCTCGAAACGTTCGAGGAACTCCTCGACCCCCAGCGCGGGCTCGACGGCAAGGTTGCCGGTCGGCCGCCCGACGCCAACGTCGACCACGTGCAGCGCGCAACCGACCTCGCGCGCCATCGCCGCGGCGGTGGCAACGCCTTCGCGCAGCGCGCGCAGCATCGCTTCGGTGACGTGTGACGGGTACGCGCTCACGTCCTCGACGACGACGCCGTGATCGGCGACGAACACGATCGCCGCAGGCTTGTCCACGGCAGGCCTCGGTGTGCGCTGCCACGACGCAAGCCATGCGCACACGTCGTCGAGGCGCGCGAGCGCGCCGGCGGGACGCAAGACCTCCGCGGCTCGCTGCTCGCACGCACGCCGTGCGGCGACGTCGGGTTCGGGCGCCGTCGCCAGCAGCTCGCCGACGTAATCATCGAGGGAGAAGATGCGGCACCACCTCCTCGGGCTTGCGCAACGCGATCGCATGGCCGGCCGCGACGAGCACCACGTCCTCCGCGTGCTCGGCGAAGATCCGATTCACGCTCCCGAGCAAGTCTCGATAGACGCGCACGGACGCTTCGATCGGAACGATGCCCGCGCCCACCTCGTTGCCGACCACGACGACGGGCGAGCGACGCGCGGCGGCCACCGTGGCGGCGTCGCGCGCGGCCTCCTCGATGCGCGCGGCAGTGAGACGTTGCTCCAGCAAGTTGGAGACCCAGAGCGTGAGGCAGTCCACGATCACGAATCGATCATCGGGAACGGCGACGATCTCGTTGCTGATGAAGATGGGCTCCTCGACGGTGCGCCAGGCCTCCGGACGCTGCGACCGGTGCCGCTCGATGCGCGCCGCCATCTCTTCGTCGCGCGCCTCGGCTGTCGCGATGAACGTGACGTCTCCGCTCCATGCCTGCGCCATGCGCACTGCGAGATGCGACTTCCCGCTACGCGCCGCGCCGATCAGCACGAAGAGGCTCATCAGAAGTCGATGCCCTTGAGCGCCTTGATGCCGCGGTCGAACGCATGCTTCACCTTGCGAACCTCCGAGACGGTGTCGGCGATCTCGATCAGACCGGGCGGCGCGTCGCGGCCGGTGAGGATGACGCTGACGTGCTCGGGTCGCGAACGCAGCGTTTCGACCACGACCGACTCGTCGAGCCACCCGTAGACGATCGGGTACGTGATCTCGTCGAGCACCACGAGCCGGTAGTCGCCGCTGCCTATCTTGTCCACGGCCGCGTCCCACGCGGCGCGCGCTTTGGCTTGCGTCTCGTCCATGTCGGCCGACTCCCACGTGAAGCCGTCCCCGAGCGCCCACCACTCCATGCCGAGATCGCGGCCGGCTTTCTCCTCGCCGACCTTCCAGCGACCGGACTTCATGAACTGGATGACGCACACACGCCAGCCCATCGCGACCGCGCGCATCGCCGTGCCGAGCGCGGACGTCGTCTTGCCCTTGCCGTCGCCGGTGTTGACGAGCACGAGCGAGCCGGCACGCTCGTGCGCGCGACGCGGGGCGACCTGTGGAGGATCGATGGTCATCGCCATGCTCCTTGTGCTCGAACCGGTCTGATCACGATTCCGTCGGAGTCGTGGGTGACGCGCACGCGCGCGTCGTAGTGCTCCGAGATCACCTCCGGCGTCAGCACGTCGCGAGGCGTCCCCGATCTCACGACGCGCCCGCCGCTCAGCAGCACGAGACGATCCGGGTACTGCGCGGCGATCATCAGGTCGTGCATCGCGCTGATCACCGTGAGACCTTCGGTTGCACGCAGGTCGTCGACGAGGTCCAAGACCTCTTGCTGCGCGCCGATGTCGAGCGCGCTCGTGCCCTCGTCGAGCAGCAGCACCGATGCCGCTTGGGCAAGCGACCGCGCGAGCACGACGCGTTGCTGCTCTCCTCCGCTCAGCGTGGAAAGCGCGCGGTGAGCGAACTCGGCGACGCCGAGACGCGCAAGCGCTCTCATCACCGCAACGCGATCGGCTTTCGTCTCGACGTCGAAGTACCCGATGTGTGGAGTGCGCCCGAGCAAGACGTAGTCGCCGACGGTCATGCCGTCGGGAAACGTCGGCCGTTGCGGAACCAGGCTGACGATGCGAGCCCGCTGCCGTTGCGTCATGGAGCGAGTTTCGAGGCCGTCGATCACGACCGAGCCTTCGTGCGGTTGGAGCGCTGCGATGACCCGCAGCAGCGTCGTCTTTCCCGCGCCGTTGGGACCGACGATGCCCACCCACGCGCCCGGCTCGGCGTGCAACGAGACGTCGCGCAGAACGGACCGACCCGCGAGCCGGACGCCGACGCCGACCAATGCGACGTCGCTCACGCCATTCTCCGGCTCGTGCGCAGAACCACGACGAAAAACGGTCCGCCGACGAACGCGGTCACCACGCCGATCGGAAGCTCCGCCGGCGTCAGCAGCGTCCGGCCGAGCACGTCGGCAAGGATCAAGAAACTGACGCCGAACAGCAATGACAGCGGCAGCACGACGCGATAGCTCGATCCGGTGACGAGACGGATCAGGTGCGGAACGATGATGCCGACGAAGCCGATGAGCCCGCTGACGGCGACGGCCGCTGCGGTCGCCAGCGACGCCGCGACCACGACGGTGAGCCGGATCCTGCGAGCGCGCGCGCCGAGGCTCTCGGCTTCCTCGTCGCCGACCGACAACACGTCCAGCAGACGTCGATGCGCGAGGATCACCGCGACACCGGCCGCGACGTACGGTGCGACGAGGATGACGTCGCTCCATCCCGCGGTCGAGAGCCGGCCCAGGATCCAGCTGTAGACCTCGCGAAGCGTGTCTGCCTTTCGCTGCTGCAGGAACGTTTGCAGCGCGGTGAAAAACGACGCGACCGCGATGCCGGCAAGGATCAACGCGGTTGCCGTCCTGCCGCCCGCGGCGCGTCCCATGACGTAGGAGATCGCGACCGCGCACAACGCACCGGCGAACGCGAACGGGGGAATCAGGTTCGAACCCGCGTGCACGCCGGTGTATCCGATCGCAAGCGTCGCGCCGAGACCTGCGCCCGAGGCGACGCCGAGCAGGTACGGGTCCGCGAGCGGGTTGCGGAACGCTCCTTGATACGCGGCTCCCGACACCGCGAGCGTTCCGCCGACGAGTCCCGCAAGGATCACCCTGGGCAGCCGAAGCTGCATCAAGATCGCATCCTGTTGCGCGGTGAGCGTCGAGGAATCGCCGACGAACGGGAGCACGCTCGCGAGGCGCCGCACGACGTTGCCGATCCCGAGCCCCACCGGTCCGACGAGGACGCCGACGGTCGCCGCGAGGGCGAGCGTCAACGACGCGATCAGCAGCCAACGCGCGCGCGGCGGGCGTAGCGTAAGCTCCGGCTCTGCCTCGCCGATGCGCCGACGGACCGAGATGCCGGCCGTCATGCCGCCTTCTCGAGGTCCTCGACGGCGCCGGCCACGATGCGCAGGAAGTCAACGATGCGCGGCCCCCATCGCGAGGCGATGTCGTCGTCGAGCTCGATGACGTGACCGGACTTCACGGCGGCGACGTTGCTCCATCCGGGACGCTTCGACACCGTTGCCGCCGACTGCCGGCAGCATTTCGTGTCCGCGAGGAAGATCAGATCCGGGTCGGCCTGGATGATGTACTCACCCGAAAGCTGCGGATAGCCGGTCGCTTTCTTGTCCGCGGGATCGGCGATGTTGCGAAGGCCGAGCAGCGAGTACACCTT
>JBIOWR010000033.1:0-2214 GCA_044868775.1 Actinomycetota bacterium | reverse complement strand
CCCTGCTGGCCGGCGCGCGAAAGGTGCTCGACAACCTTGCCGCCGTGACGCAGCCGCTGCTGGTGTTCACGTCGCGTCAGGACCACATCGTGAAGACGGCGAACTCGACGACGATCATGGAGCGCGTGTCGTCGGCCGACAAAGAGCACGTGTGGCTCGATCGCTCCTACCACGTCGCGACGCTCGACTTCGACAAGGAGACGATCTTCGAGCGGTCGGCGGCGTTCTTCCGTTCCCACGCGAAGGCCGGCTGACGCTCGTTCCATGGACTCCGAGATCGTCGAGCTGCGCGGCCACATCATCGACTCGCTCACGCTGCCGCGCGTGCTCGACGAGATCGTCGAGGCGGGCGCGGAGTACGAGATCCAAACGTTCGAGATCGGCCGCACGCACGACGATCACTCCTACGCACGACTGCTCGTGACCGGGGAGCGCGGCGTGCTCGACCGGCTGCTGCCTGCCCTCGCCCATCTGGGTGCGATGCAGCCGGAGGAGGCCGACGCCGCGCTGGTTGCGGCCCAGTCCGATGGAGTGCTGCCGGACGGGTTCTACTCCACGACGAACCTCGAGACCGAGGTACGAGTCGGCGGCCGGTGGCTGCGCGTTCCCAACCCCGAGATGGATTGCGCGATCGTGGTGTCCGGTGAGATTGCGCGCACCGTTCCGATGGGCGAGGTGCGCGCCGGCGACCTCGTCGTCACCGGGCACGCCGGCTTGAAGATTCAACCTTTGGAGCGCCCGCGCGATTCCGATTCGGTGTTCACGTTCATGTCGTCCACGGTGTCGAGCGAGAAGCCGCAGTGGCTGATGGTGCAACGCATCGCTGCGACCGCGCGCCGCACGCGCGCCGGCGGCAAGAAGCTGCTGTGGGTGCTCGGCCCCGCCGTTGTGCACACCGGTTCGATCGAAGACTTCGCGTGGCTGGTGCGCAACGGATGGGTGAACGCGGTGTTCGCCGGCAACGCGCTCGCGACGCACGACGCCGAGGCGGCGATGTTCGGCACGTCGCTCGGCGTCTCCCTCGCCGAAGGCGTCCCGCAAGAGCACGGCCACGAGCACCACATCCGCGCGCTCAACGCGGTGCGGCGCGCGGGGTCGTTGCGCGCCGCCGTTCAGCAGGGCCTCATCACGCGCGGCGTGATGTACGAGCTCGTGACGAACGACGTGCCGTTCGTGCTCGCGGGATCGGTACGCGACGACGGTCCGATGCCCGACGTGATCACCGACATGATGGAAGCGCAGCGCGCGATGCGCGCGCACGTGCCCGGGGTCGGGATGGCGGTGATGATCTCCACGATGCTGCACTCGATCGCCACGGGGAACATGCTCCCGGCCTCGGTTGCAACGGTGTGCGTCGACATCAACCCCGCAGCGGTGACGAAGCTGATGGATCGCGGCTCGATCCAATCCGTGGGCATGGTGACCGACGTGGGGCTGTTCCTGCGCCAGCTCAAGGAGGCGCTGGAAGAGGGTTAGCGCTCGGCTATCGCTTGCTCCACCTGTCGCATGCGCCGGCGCGCTGTGCTCCATCCGCGTTCGAACCAGGTCTCGCCGTCGCCCTCCTCCCACGTTTGGAGTGGCGTCGCGTGCACCGTCCACGGTCCCAGCGCCAAGCGAACGCCGTACGCGACGAGCGCAAGCGCGGCGAGCGCAAGCGCATACGCCATCGACGCGTTCACCAACCAGACCGTCACCGCCAGCGCCAAGCTCAGCACCGCGATCGCCGTGGGCACGAGCACGCCGATCCACCCGGCCATGCGCGGGAGCGAGAACGTGCTGAAGTCGGCGTCGTCCGGCTGGGGGCCGCGGAACCCTCTGGCGGCAGGGCGCATCCGGACCTGCCACGTCTCCCCTCGCGCGTTTCTGATCGTCTTCACGCCGGCATCTTCTCAGCTTCCGGCACGATTCGTCGCGCGCGTGGCGGGGATGCTATTGATGCGTCATGGCCCAGCCGGTCGTATGGTTCGAGATTCCCGTGCGCGATCTCCAGCGCGCGGCTGCGTTCTATGGAGAGATGTTCGGCTGGCGCTTCGGCCGCGTCGAGAACATGGATCCCAGTTACCTCATCATCGACGCCGGCGATTCCATCAACGGAGGCTTGCGCGCCGTGGACGACGTCTCCGCCGGGACCGCGCCCCTCGTGTACGTCGCCGTCGAAGGGTTGCTCGACATCATGGAGCGCGCCAAGGAGTTCGGCGGTTCCGTCGATCAAGA
>JBIOWR010000032.1:0-8856 GCA_044868775.1 Actinomycetota bacterium | reverse complement strand
GCCGCCGAATCGCACCGTGATCCCGCGTGCGTCGAGGATCCGCTCGCGCTCCTCACGGTCGGCCGGAAGCAGCGGCGCCGGGGCATGCGAGCCGTTGCCGTTCCCGTTCGCCGGCCCCGCCGGTGGCGCGCCCACGGAGAACCGCGCCAGCGACTCCGGCGCGCGCAGTCGCCTGAAGACACGTGCGTTCTCGACGATCGCCGTGACGCGCTCGGGCCACCGCATGCGAACGTGCGGAAGCCTGCGCGCCACCGCGACGCGCGCGCGTGAGAGCGGCGCCGCCAGCCCGGCGAGCCCTTGCGGATACGCGAGGAGCACGACGGCCAGCAACCCCGCGCTCACGACGTCGAGCCATCCGGCGAGCGCCGGCACGCGGAAGAACACCTCGTTCAACGCCGCGAACACGACCGACGCCGCCACCGCGCCGCCCAGCCGCGTGAGTCCGCCGACCACCGGGATCGCGAGGAAGAACAGCGACACGCTGAACCCAAATTGCGTCGACGACGCAACGCCCTGGTTCACCATCAACAGGTTTCCGGCGGTTCCGGCGAGCAGTCCCGACACCGCGAACGCGAATAGCTTGTAGCGCGTCACGTCGATGCCGAGCGACGCCGCCGCGATCTCGGATCCCCGAATCGCGAACAGCGCGCGGCCGGTCTTCGAGTCGCGCACGTTCGCGGCCGCCCACAACACGGCCGCCGCCGCAGCGAGCGCCACGTAGTAAAACGTCGTTCGATTGGAGAAGTCGAAGAACGGCATCTGCCCGTGCGTTCCCGCTTGCTGCAAAGGAATGCTCGAGCTTCCTCCCGGTCCCACCAGCCACGACGTGCGGAAGAGATACTCGTTCGACATCCACAAGAAGATCAGTGTCGCGACGGCGAGATACAGCCCGCGCACGCGCAACGCCACGACGCCGAGCAACGCCGCCGCCGCCCCTGCGATCACCGCAGCGATCGGCAGGCTCAGCGGAAACGGAATCCCGGCTTTGCGCGCGAGCACGCCGGTGGAGAACGCTCCGATGCCCACGAACGCAGCCTGGCTCAGCGAGATCTGCGCGACCCAGCCGGTGAGGAACACCACCGAGACCGCGACGATCGTGAGCACGGCCGCTTGAATCGCGTCGCCGAGCAACGAGAACGTGGACCCGAACAGCGGCCACAGCAATAGCGCCGCCGCCACCAAGAGCTTCGCAACCGTTCCCGATCGCGTCGTGGGCTTCGAGATCGACGGCACCGGAGCGCTCGCCGGTGCGCGTTGCTCCGACGTCGCGGCCGCGCCGGTGAAGCGCTGGCCGCGAACGAACATCACGATGAACGCCAGCACGGTGAGCACGACTTGCGACGCACCCACTTGCGACGCGAACGACCCGATGCCGGGCAGCAAACCCAGCGCCGGGACCATGCCCTCCACGACGCCGACGATCGCAGCCCCGACGAGCGCTCCGGGAAGGCTGCCGAGGCCGCCGATGAGCGCGGCCACGAACCCGGGGAGGACGAGCAACGACAGGTTGTAGGGGTGCAAGGTCGTCACCGGCGCGAGGAACACACCGGCTGTCGCCGCAAGCGCTCCCCCGATCATCCACGCGATGCGCGTGGTCGCGTCCGGATCGACGCCGACGAGCGCCGCGGCGCGCCGGTTGTCGGCGGCGCCGCGCATTGCGAGGCCGATCGGCGAGTACCGGAACACCGCGAACAGCGCCGCCGTCGCCGCCGTCGCGACGCCGAGCAAACCGATCTGTCCGTACCGAAGCAGGGACGAGCCGACCTCGATTCCTCCCCGCGGGAAGATGTCGATGGCCGCGCGCGGCGTGGTGCCCCACACTTTCACCGCGACGGCGACGAGCAATCCCAGCACGGCGACGGTTCCAACCGTCTGCGCGGTCGCCGATTGCTTCCCGAGCGGCCGCACGAAGAAACGCTCCATGAACGCACCGAGCAACGCACCCGCGGCGATCGCGAGCACGAGCGCCGGCACCATCGGCACTCCACGATTCGACAGCTCGAACATGACGTACGCGGGCACCATCGCCATCGCCCCGTGCGCGAGGTTGAGCACGCGCGACGATTGGTGGATGACGACGATGCCCAGCGAGAACATAGAGAACGCCGCCACGAGCGGCAGCGACAGCAACAGGAAGACCGGGAGCTGTCTCATTTCGGGATGTCCATCCCGACCCACGGATCCGTGATCGTCGTCTGCTCGTCCTTGAAGCCCGCAAAGCCTCCCTGGTACTGGATGGAGAACGCGCGCATGCGCGCGGCCGCGAAGTGATCGCCCGCGCTCCACGAGAGCGGATCGGCGAGGCCGCCGTCGAACGTCATGCCGTCGAGCACCGCGACGAGGTTCTCGCGCGTGAGGTTCGGACCGACGTCGGTGAGCGCCTTCACGAGCAGCTTCATGCCGAGATACCCGCCTTCGACGAACGTGTTGTTGTAGTCGGCGGAGCTGCTGATGCCGCGCAAGTCGTTCACGTAGTCGGCGACCGCGGGCTTCCTCAGATACTGCCCGAACGGCGGGAAGTAGCTCGTCCAGACCCACATGCCCTGGCACGTCGCGCCACAGCTCGTGGCGAAGTCCGCGTTGAACAACGGCTGCGGGCCGCCGACGCGAATGTCGCTCGCAGGACCCGCGCCGCCTTGCGAGAGCCACGCGTTCGCGGTGGAGGGCTCGAGCAGGAGCGCAATGAAGTCGCAGTGGTGCTCGGGGTCTTGCGACTTCGGCTGCGTGCAGTTCGCGTTGAACTTTTCGATCGCGCCCGCATAGCTCGCGGCCCCCGCGGTGATGCCGCAGAACGACTCGCGGCACTTCGGGTCGACGAGCGGATTGGAGTACCCGTCGATGTCTTTCTTGAGCAAACGCTTGATCGCGGCGTTGAACGCGTACGCGCCTTCGATGCCGAAGTGATACGTCTCGTCGTACACGATGCCGACGCGCGTTGCGCCCGCGTCCACGGCTTGTTTCGCCATGATGTGCATGGTCGAGATCGTGGAGACCGCGACGGGCCAGATGTAGGGGTCGGTGTACTGGCTGATGAGCATGCCGTCGGAGCCGACGACCGGGATCTTCTTGCGACGGAGATAGCCCGACTTCGAGGCGCGGTCGAGGCCTTCCGACGACGGCACCACCGCGAGCGCGAAGACCTTGTCCTGCTCCACCAGGTTCTGGATGTACAACGCGCCGCGCTGCGCATCCCACCCGTCGTCGACGAGCTTGAGCACGAGGCGTCGGCCGCAGATGCCACCGGCGCGGTTCACGGCGTTCTTCACTGCTTGCATGCCGAGTCGCACACCCGAGAGGAACGACGCGCCGATGCCACTCTCGACGACGGTTGCGCCCAGCAAGATGGAGCTCCCGGTCACGCCGGTGGCGGTGGCGTCGCCGTTCTTGCCGGCCGCGCACGCGAGCCCCGGCTTCGCGACGACGCCGCTCCCCGTGCGAGGCGTGCGAGCGCCGCCGAGCGTCGCGCCGGGTTGGGGTAGCGCGCCTTGCGCCGAGCCGCTCCCGGTCGTGCCGGCGAGCACCTCGGTACGCGTGGATGCTTTTCGTCCGGGGGAGAACGACACGCTCGACGCCGCGGCAACGAGCACGGCGATGAGCGCGAGCTGCGGCCAGAGGCGGCGCTTCACCTCGTGCTCCTTCGCAGCGCGGCGATCGACCGCCGGCGATACGCCAGCAGCAACGGCACGGCGAAGAACGTCCACGTCGCCGCCGCGAGCGCGCTGCGCGGGGACCACGCAAGCGCCAGACGCCACGGCCTCCCCGGAACCGCGACCACGCGCTCACGGAGGCCGCCGCCTTCTCGACGCAGCGTTGTCGGCGGCAGCGGCCCCACCCCGGGCAGCGTGTCCGGCAACGGTGGCAGCACGACCGGCGCCGCGTCGTCCGGCGTCACCGGCAAAGCCGAGATCGTGTACGTCGAGACTGCTTGCGCGGCCGCGAAGTCGTACACGACGCGCGAGCGTTCGGTGTTGTCGAGCACGACCGCGACGCGCAGCGCCGGGACCTCGCGCCCGGTTTCGGACTGGTTGTTGAACACCACGTCTTGTTGCTGGTCGACGACGCGACGCAGGACGGAACCTTGCGCGCCGCGCGGCGTGGCGACGATGTCCGCCACCGGCATCTCGATCTCGATTCCCTCGTCGAGCGAGCGCGCGATGCTCGTCAGCACCGTGCGCACGTCACAGTCGTCGGCGCATGCGTACACAGGCGTTTGCACGTTCTCGAACCACACGCGGTGACGCGCGGCGGACGTGCCGGGACGGCCGCGCGCCGCGGTTTCCGCCAGGGACGCCACCCGACCGACGAACACGTCGTCGCCGATGCGCACGTCGCGCGTCTCCGCGAACGACGTAACGTGCACGCCGAGCGCTGCGGTACGCTCGATGCGAACCGAACTTTGCGACCATGCAAACGAGACCGGCCCGGCGACCGAGCCGCGCGTGAACGTCGTGTGCGCGTCGACCAAACCCTTCGATAGCGAGCAGCTCGCCGTCGCTTCGTCGCCGGGCTTCGCGGCCGGCCCGCTCCCCTGGTCGATGCAGCGCGCCGGCGTGTACGGCCACGCTTGGTCTTCGAGGATCGTGCCGTAGTCGGATCGCGTTCCGTGGTCGACGGTGACGGTCTCCGCCGACACCAGCGCGTCGTCGCTGCTGAGGCGCGCTTCCGACACGTACGCGGCGTGCAGATCGCGGTCCCCATCCGAGAGGTTCCCCGGCTTGGCGATCAGCTCGCACAACTCCGCCGCATTGCTGCAGCCGTCGCCGCGCTGCATGAGCCCCAGCATCAGCGCGGCAGGCGAGCTCAAGCTCCGCCAGTAATCGGCGTTCGCGTTCGGCAGCACGTTCTGCACGAGACCGTTGAAGCCGCCGACGCCCTTCACACGGAAGCCGAACGCGCGGCCTTCGCCGCTGAAGAGCGTCTCGGTGACTCCCTGCTTCTCCGCAACATCGTTCGTCGAGGCGTCCGGGCTCGATTCGGGCTCCACGAACCTCGGCAGGGTGTCTCGATAGATCTTGTAGGTGGTGTCGCTGGAGTCGCCGGCGCGAACCGGCACCGCGATCAGGTTGCGACGGGGCGACACCATGACTTGCGTTCGCAGCACGCCCTGCCCGATGGAGAAGCCGATCGCTTGGGGAATCTTCACGCCTGTGTACGACGACACGAGCAGTCGATCGCTGGTCATCACGTAGACGTGCCCGAGCTTGCCGTTCATCCCGGCCGCTCTGAACTGTCCCGCGATCGAGACGACGCCGAGATAGCGGCCGGCGGCCTGGTCGAACACGTATGCCGCTTCGTTGGTCCCGGTAGACGAGATCATCACGAGCCTGCGCACCGTCTCGTCGGCGAGCGCAAGCCCGGTCGCGTAGCTACCCGACACCGGATACAGCTCGAACTCGGGATGCGTCGGGTCCGCGATGCCCACCCGAACAACCGCGGGACTTCCCGGCGAGCCGACGAGTGCGAACGTCGTTGCGCGGCATCCGACGAACAGCGAGCGGAGCTTCGGATCGAGCGTGACGGCCGCTTGCTGGCTCGAGGCGAACACGCCTTGACAGCGCGGCACCGCGATGAACCCCGGCGCCGGCCACGTCGGTTTCGCCGTTGCCGGATCGAGCTCCGCGACGACGACCGAACGCGTCCCCGGCTCGAGCTCGTTGCCCGATGCGATGGAGCCCACCACGTACAGGCGGTCCGTCGCGAAGCTCATCCCCAAGACGCGCAAGCCGGGTGGGAACGCGTCGAGCGACAGCGCAAGCTTGCGCACCGCGAGGGTCGCGATGTCGACCACCACGAGGCTCGGCGCCCTCCACGCGATCGAGTCGACGTAGCTCGCGAACGTTACGAGATACAAGGTGCGGTGCGCCGCGTCCCACGCGTGCACGGGCGGCGTCGTGAGAACGGCCTCCGGCAGGAGCTTCTTCTGGAGCGGCACGAACGCGTCGTCGAAGACCCGGAGCTGGAGCGCGAACGGGTCGGACTCGGGGTTTTCGAACGCGACGAGCCTCGACCCGTTCTCGTCCGCGATCATGCGCGCCATCGGCGACAGGCCGTGGATGGTCCCGACGTAGTCGAGCCCGGTCGACTCGGCCGCCCATGCCGAAGGCGCCGCAGGCATGATCGCCAGCAGCGCCACGACGATCGCCCCCACGATCGTTGTCGTTGCTCGTTTCAAGCGTTCCCTCTTGATGCCACCGCCTCCGGGGAACATTGCGTTCCCCGGAGGCAGCGACGTTCTCTGTTGGATTACGACAAATCGGTCCAGTGGACCTCGCCCACGGCGGCGACTTGCGTCAGACACACGTCCGGGTCGCCTTCGCTGGTAACGCAGCCCGGCGGGCCAACTTCAACACCCGTCGGCGTCGGAGCGAACACGATGTTCGCGGCACCGGTTCCGCCCGAGGCGCCGCCGTTCGTGCAATCGACTTCGGAGACCGTGAGGAGCGGCGCTACGAGCCCGATGGCGGAGCCGCTGAAGTGGCCGTCGCACACGGTCGGCAGGGCCGGTCCGTCCACGTGCAACAGAAGGCCGGCGCCGGTGACGAAGTCTCCTTCGACCGTCGCGCTTCCACCGCCCTGGTCGACGAAGCCGCCGACCGCGTTCACGCTCGCGGCACCCGAGACCGTCCCGACGCACTGAATCTGACCGATGAGAGTGGTGAATCCGCCCGAGATGCCGCCCTGGCTGATGTGACCCTTGGGATCGATGTTGACGACGAGCTCGACCGTGCATGCCGACGCGGACGCGATGTGAGCGTGCGACGCCGGGCCGGCGCCGAATGCGGCGACCATGAGGAGCAGTCCTGCGGCAAACCTTCCAAGGTGTCTCGTACGCATGAGTTCCTCCCGTTCGCTGGAGCAAACCCCTTCCCGGTTTGTTGGTCCGCGTGCCCCGTATCCGCCGGGGCCCCTGGCGCGCGGGCCACCTCCTTTCTGACGGACCGTTAGATTTACGCGCGAACGCTTCACAAGTTGCGCAATCCGGAGCTTTTTCACGAAGCGAACACGACAGGGTTCGCGATGGCAAACGCGTGTGCGGACACGACCCCGGGTTCACGTACGAATGCGAGCGCCGACGGTCTCGCGGTGGACGAATCGCGGCGGATGAGCGATCAGGGCTGCGCGGCGCGGGCTTTTTGGGAGATCTCGCGCCAAGCGTCGAGCGCGCGCGATGCGGCTCCCGAATCGATGGACTCGGCCGCGCGCGCGAGACCCTCGTCGAACGACGGCGCCACGCCGACCGCCACGAGCGCCGCAGCGGCGTTCAACAGCACCGCGTCGCGCACCGGCCCCCGCTCGCCGGCCAGCACGCGCTCGGCGATGCGGACGTTGTGCCCCGCGTCGCCGCCGGCGAGGTCCGCGGCGACGGCGCGCGTGATCCCCAACGAGGCCGGGTCGAACGTGCTGGAGCGCACCTCGCCGTCCACCTCCCACAACGTGGACGTCGTCGTCGTCGTCAATTCGTCGAGCCCGTCGTCGCCGCGGAACACGAACGCGCGCTTGGTGCCGAGCCGCACGAGCGCTTCGGCGATCTTCGGCGCCATGCCGGCGTCGGAGACACCGATCGTTTGGTGAAGCGCGCGGGCGGGGTTCGTCAGCGGACCCAGGAAGTTGAACACGGTCGGCACGCCCAGCTCGCGGCGTGGTGCGCCGGCGTGCCTCATCGCAGGGTGAAACACCGGAGCGAAGCAGAAGCCGATCCCTGCCTCCTCGATGCACGCGCGCACACCGTCGGGTTCCAGGTCGATCGCGATGCCGAGCGCTTCCAGCAAGTCGGCGCTGCCGCACAACGACGACGCCGCGCGGTTGCCGTGCTTTGCGACGCGAGCGCCGGCACCGGCGACGACGACGGCGGCCATCGTGGAGATGTTGACGGTGCCGGCGCGGTCACCGCCGGTACCGCAGGTGTCCACGAGATCGCCCTCCACGGAAACGTGCTTCGACAGCTCGCGCATCGTGCGGGCGAGGCCGGTGATCTCGTCGACGCTCTCGCCCTTCGCGCGCAGCGCCATCAGGAACCCGCCGACCTGCGCGGGCGTCGCCTCGCCGTGCATGATCGAGCCCATCGCAGAGGCGGCCGTGGCTTGGTCGAGGTCTTCTCGACGCAGCAGGCGAGCGAGCACGTCCGGCCACGAAAAGTCGCCCATGGTGGCCGAAACTATACTGACTCCCATGCGAATCGCAGTGGCCGGCGACGAGCGCACCGCCGCAACCGACGAAACCCTGGAAGAGCTGCGACGTCGCGGCCACGAGATCGTGCGCGTGCTCGGGCCGGTGGGCGGCGGCGACGAGCAATGGGCCGACTGCGGCTTCGAGGTGGGCAACGCGGTCGCGAGCGGCGCGGCCGACATGGGCGTGGTCTTTTGCTGGACCGGCACCGGCGTGACGCTCGCGGCCAACAAGGTTCACGGCGTGCGCGCCGCGCTGTGCACCGACGCCGAGCAAGCGCGCGGCGCGCGCAAGTGGAACGACGCCAACGTGCTCGCGATGTCCTTGCGCCTCACCACGCCCGCGCTCGCGAAGGAGATCATCGACGCGTGGCTCTCCACGACGGAGCTCGATCCCACCGAGCTGGCGAACATCGAGAAGGTGAAGACGGCAGATCAGTGAGTCAGCGACTGCATCTGCGTCGCGTTGATCACGCCCTTGTCCCGGTAACAGTTGTTGAACACGACGTGCGTCGTGCGCGCGTCCGACCGCAACGCCTCCACGCGCTTCGCCTGCTCCTGCAATTCCTCTTCGGAGTAGAGGTAGTTGAAGCGCTCCGCCGCGGTGATGCCGCGCTTCTTCCACGTCTCCTTGTTGTGCCCGTGCAAGCGCAGGATCGCGAGTTCGCGTGAGGTCGCCGCCGTAACCGGC
>JBIOWR010000031.1:0-3464 GCA_044868775.1 Actinomycetota bacterium | reverse complement strand
GACGACGGATGGATCGTGCTCGAGATTCCGGTTGCGGACCGCGACGTGTTCCTTACCTGGATCCTCGGCTTCGCCGACGACGCCGAAGTGCTCGCGCCCACGGACGTGCGCGAGGCCGTCGTCGCGCGCGTGAAAGCGATGGCGTAGCGCTTTCATGCCCGCCGAGCCGACCACCGAACGCCTCGAACGCATCCTCACGCTCGTTCCCTGGGTCGTGTCGCATCCCGACGTGACCGTCAAGGAGGTGTGCGAACGCTTCCAGGTGAGCGCCGAAGAGCTCGCGGAGGACTTGGATCTGCTGTTCGTGTGCGGCCTGCCGCCGTTCGGTCCCGGCGACCTCATCGTTGCGTTCGTCGACGGCGATCGCGTGCACATCGACATGGCCGACTATCTCGCCCGTCCGATGCGCCTCACCAAGACCGAAGCGGTGATGCTGCTCGTGATGGCGCGCGCGATCGCGTCGCTGCCGGGGCTCGCCGAGGCGAAGTCGCTCACGTCGGCGCTCACCAAGCTCGAGAACGCGATCGCGCCCGGCGACGCCGCGCAAGCGGCGGAGCTGGCGGGTCGCGTCGCGGTCGAGCTCGACCAGGAATCGTCGGCGACGCTCGCCGCGTTGCGGCTCGCGATCGCCGAAGGCCGTCGCGTCACGATCTCCTATTACTCGTACGGCAGGGGAGAGATGACCGAGCGCACGATCTGTCCGCTCGTGGTCTTCACGTCGATGGGGCGGTGGTATCTCGAAGCGTTCGACGGTCTCTCCAAGGAGGAGCGGGTGTTCCGCGTCGACCGCATCCGCGAGCTTTCGCCGACCGGCGATCCGTGCACCGAGCAGGAAACCGCCCATCGCGAGCCGCCGGAGCGTCTCGTCGTGCCGAGCGAGCACGATCTCACCGCGGTGATCGATGTCTCGCCGAGAGCCGTGTGGGTTCGCGAGACGACACCGTACGAACGCGCCGAGGAATTGAAGAACGGATGGACGCGCCTCACCCTTCGAACGCCGCACCGCGTGTGGCTGGAGCGGTTGCTGCTCGGCCTCGGTCCCAACGCCAAAGCCGTCGAGCCGCCGGAGTTGAGACAAGGAGTGCGAGAGCTGGCCGCGCGCACGCTCGCGCGCTACGAACCCACGCGCTCTCCGAACGCAAAGGCGCGGCGAACGCCTCGACGCCGCTAGTCGCGCCCGCTCGGCGCGCGCGCCCGGCCGGACCGCGCATCCCTCGCCGCGCGCGCCGGGTCCGAAGCCGCCCGCACGTTTTGTTTCAAATCAACAACACACGCGTGTTGTTATTTTGAAACAGCGTTCACGAGAAGAGTGGCCGGGCCGGCGGCGGTGGCTCGCCGCGCGTGGCGGTGGCTCGGCACGCGCACGCTCGCGCGCTACGAAACGCGTTAGTCCGCGTCGGTGGGAGCGACGCGCGGCACGGTGAACGTGAACGTCGAGCCCTTGCCCAGCACGCTGTCGGCCCAGATGCGGCCGCCGTACACGTCGACGAGCGACTTGCACACGTGCAGGCCGACGCCGGTGCCGCCGTGCTTGCGCGTCGCGGACGAGTCGAGCTGGCCGAACGCGCGGAACAGCCGCGGAATGTCTCCCGAGTAGATACCGATGCCGCGGTCGATCACCGCGACCTGTATGTCGTTCGGCTCTTGGCGCACGGTGACGCGTACCGGCGTGGCCGGCTCCGAGTACTTCAACGCGTTGTCGAGCAAGTGGTACAGCACCTGTTCCACCTTGACGCGATCCATCTTCACCGGCATCTCCGGCAGCGGCGTGTCGAACAAGATCGTGCGTTGCGGCTCGCGGCGGCGGAACTCCTCGACGACGTCCTGGCACACGGTCACGATGTCGTCCCACGCGAGGTGCACCGGCGGCCGGTGCTCCTCGAGCCGCGACACGAACAGCAGGTCTTCGATCAACCGCTCCAGCCGGTGCGCCTGCCCGAGCACGCGCTGCAACGCCTCCGCGCGCAGCTTCGCGTCGAGCTGGTCGCCGTTGCGGATGACCGTGGAGGTGAAACCACGGATCGCCGTGAGCGGCGTGCGCAGCTCGTGCCCGATCACCGCGAGGAAGTCGGCCTTCTTCTGCTCCAGCTCGCGCACCGCGGAGATGTCGTACAGCACGAGCACCTTGCCGGTGGTGCCACCGCGCAGCTTCACGCCGGTCACCGACGCGCGATACGCCTTGGGCATGCCGGCGACGCGCACGACGACCTCGCGCGCCATCACTTCGTCGCGCGCGGTGAGCATGTCCTCGATCTCGGGCGTGAGCTTGCCGCGAATCGGCTGACCGGCTTCGAACTCTTGCGGCAAGCGGAAGATCTCGGCCGCCGCCGGGTTCACCGCGCGGAACTTCGCCGCCGAGTCCACGAGAACGATCGGAAGCGGCACCGCGGAAACGATCGTGTCGAGCTCTTGCTCCTTCATCAGGATCTTGCGGTGGAGCGTTGCGTTGCCCAACGCCAAGGCGGCCTCGGGTGCGAACGAGCGCAGCATGCGCAGCTTCACGTCCACCGGACGCGTCACCGGCACGATCAGCACGCCCGCGTTCTCGTGGTCGTCCGGCAGCGCGCGCAACACGAGCACCTCGGCGTCTCCGATCTCGCCGGCGAGCGGCGCGAGCGCCGTCTGCGACAGCGGGCGCGGCGCGAGTCCCGGCTCCACGTCGGTCAAGAACTCCTCCGCGAACCCCGGCGACGCCAGCGCGGAGCGCACGCCTTCGCGCGAGAACCCGCGATAGCGCGCGAGCGTGATCGGCGCCCCGTCGGGGCCGGCGATCGCGAGCAATCCCTGTCCGGTGCCGCCCAGCTCCGCGACGTGCTCGAGGATCGCGTCGGCGAGCTCTTCGAGATCGAGCGTGGAGGACAGCGCAGCGCTCGCCGAGCGCAAGGTGTCGGTCTCGCTCGCTTGCTTCTCGGCGCGGTCGAGGAGCTGCCGGCCCATGATCGCGTGCGCCGCGTTGTCCGCGAACAGCCGCGCGAGACCGAGGTCGCGGTCGGAGAACCCCGGCCCCGGCTCCATCAAATTCAAGCTCAGCACGCCGATCACGGCGCCGCGCGCGCGCAACGGCGCGCAGATCGCAGCGTGGATCTTGCGCTCCTTCGGTATGAAGCCCTGGAACTTCTCCACGTCGATCGCCGACGACAGCAACGCTGCCTGTCCCGTGGCGGCCACGCGGCCGGAGACGCCCTGGCCGAGCTGGACGCGCGAGGTAGCGACCACGTCCTGTGGAATGCCGCGCGCGGCCGCGATCCACAACGTGCGCGAGGCGGGATCGAGCAGCTGGATCGATCCCTCGTCGGCTTCGAGCAAGTTCAGCGCCGCGTCGAGGATCGAGCGCAGCGCGGTGGCGAGGTCGATCGGCTCGGACGCCGCACGGCTCGCGTCGAGGAGCGCATCGACCTCACGGCGATCGAGGACGACGTCGTCGGCCGCGCCCGACGACGAAGAGCGCTGGCGAAAGCCTCTCA
>JBIOWR010000030.1:0-11604 GCA_044868775.1 Actinomycetota bacterium | reverse complement strand
ATCCCGGTGGCGGCGCTGCTGCTCGCGGGACGCTTGTTCATCGGCGGCGCGCAACAGCTCACCGATCTCGCGCTCGCAATGCTCGTCGGTATCCTCGTCAGCTCGTATTCGAGCATCTTCTTCGCGTCGCCGTTGCTGGCGAAGTGGAAGGAGCGCGAGCCGCGGTACCACGCCCTGCAAATTCGCGCGCGCAAGGAGGCGGAGAAGGCACCGGCATACGCGCGGCCGAGCGTGGGGACCACGACGACCGCGGCCGGCGGCGGCGCGGCGACTACGACCGGCGCGATGACATCGTCGCGGAGCGAGGGTGGCGACGGAGGCGAGAGCGAGCGCGTGCCCACCTCGCGCGAGCCGGCGCCCGGCCCGCTCGGCGGCGGACGCACGCTCGCGCCGCGCGGCCGCAAGCAGCGCCGTAGCAAGCGCAAGCGCTGAGCCACGCCCATGCCCTCCGCCGACAACAAGCACGTAGAGCGGATTCGCGAGGCGATCCGCGATATCCCCGACTTCCCCAAGCCGGGGATCATCTTCAAGGACATCACGCCCGTGCTCGCCGACGAGGTGCTGTTCTCCACGATGATCGACGAGATCGTCGTGCACTTCGGGCGCGGCAACGTGGACAAGGTCGTCGGGGTCGAAGCGCGCGGCTTCATCGTCGCCGCGCCCGTCGCGTATCACTTCGGCGCGGGATTCGTGCCGGTACGCAAGGCCGGCAAGCTCCCGTGGGAGACCAAGTCGGAGTCGTACGCGCTCGAATACGGCGAGGAGACGCTGGAGATCCACGCCGACGCGATCGCGCCCGGCGAGCGCGTGGCGATCGTCGACGACGTGCTGGCGACCGGCGGCACCGCAGCCGCGACGGCGAGGCTGGTTGAATCGCTCGGGGCCGACGTCGTGGGCGCCGCGTTCATCATCGAATTGGGGTTCTTGCACGGGCGCAAGCAGCTCGAGAGCTACGACGTGTTCTCGCTCCTCGAGTACTGAGGCCCCTGCCGCGGGCCGCTTTCCCCCGTACACTGACTCGCATGGAGGAGCGGCGCACCGACGAGGATCACGGCAAACGCAGGGGAGTGCTCGCGCGCCTGCGCCCCGTCGAGACGCCGGCCGATACCGGTTTCGACCGTCTGGCGCGCAAGCTGCGCACGACCTCGCCCAAGGCCGACCTCAGGCTGATCACGCACGCGTACGAGTTCGCGGCGGACTCCCATCGCGAGCAGCGGCGCGCGTCCGGCGAGGACTTCATCGAGCACCCGCTCGCCGTGGCCGAGATCCTCGCGGAGCTGGGGCTGGACACGACCACGATCGTCGCGTCGCTGCTGCACGACGTCGTGGAGGATACCGAGATATCCCTCGACGACATCCGGCGTGAGTTCGGCGACGAGGTCGGCGTCATCATCGACGGCCTTACCAAGCTGGACCGCATCGAGTTCCGCTCCAAGGAGCATCAGCAGGCGGAGAACCTCCGCAAGATGATGATCGCGATGGCGCGCGACATCCGGGTGCTGCTCATCAAGCTCGCCGACCGGCTGCACAACATGCGCACGATCGGCCACCTGCCGCGCGACACGCAGGAGAAGAAAGCCAAGGAGACGCTCGAGATCTACTCGCCGCTCGCGCACCGCCTCGGCATCCATCAGATCAAGTGGCAGCTCGAAGACCTCTCGTTCGGCACGCTGCAACCGCGCGAGTTCGAAGAGATCATTCGCATGGTCGAGGAGCGACAGCCCGAGCGCGACGCCTACATCGAGCGCGTGATGAACGAGCTGGCGGAGACGTTCCACGTCGCGAAGATCAAGGCGGAGACGAGCGGCCGCCCGAAGCACTACTGGTCGATCTACGAGAAGATGGTGTTGCGCGGCAAGGAGTTCGGCGACATCTACGACCTCGTCGGCATCCGGGTGACCGTCGACAGCGTACGCGATTGCTACGCGGCGCTCGGCCTCATCCACTCGTTGTGGAAGCCGGTGCCGGGCCGCTTCAAGGATTACATCGCGATGCCCAAGTTCAACATGTACCAGTCGTTGCATACCACGGTGGTCGGCCCCGACGGCAAGCCCCTCGAGCTCCAGATCCGCACACAGCACATGCACAAGACCGCGGAGTTCGGCATCGCCGCGCACTGGAAGTACAAGGAGAAGGGCGACAAGGCCGAGCCGGAATTGGCGTGGCTCGACCAAATGCTCGACTGGCAGCGCGATCTCACCGACCCGCGCGAGTTCATGGAGTCGTTGAAGATCGACCTGTATCAAGACCAGGTCTTCGTGTTCACGCCGAAGGGCGACGTCATGTCGTTCCCGCACGGCGCGACGCCGATCGACTTCGCCTACGCGATCCACACCGACGTCGGGCACCACTGCGTCGGCGCGAAGGTGAACGGCCGGCTCGTGCCGCTGGAGTTCCGCATGCAGAGCGGCGACACCGTCGAGGTGCTCACGTCGCGCTCGCCGACCGCGGCGCCGTCTCGCGACTGGCTCAAGATCGTTCGCACCCCACGCGCGCGCAACAAGATTCGCCAGTGGTTCACGCGCGAGCGCCGCGTCGACGCGATCGACAAGGGACAGCAAGACCTCGTGCGCGCGCTGCGCAAGGCGGCGCTGCCGGTGCAAGCCGTGCTCGGCGGCGACGCGCTGCTCGCCGTGGCGGCGGAGCTGAAGGCGTCGTCGATCGACGATCTGTACGCGTTCATCGGCGAAGGCCGGGTCACCACCGACACGATCGTGCAGCGGCTGCAGCACGAGCTGGAGGAGGAGGAACAAGCGCTGCCGCCGCCGCGGCGCGCGCACCGGATGAAGCCTCCGTCCGAGCACGGCGTGACCGTGGTCGGCGTGGACGACGTGATGGTGCGTCTCGCGCGGTGCTGCATGCCGGTGCCGGGCGACCCGATCGTTGGGTTCGTCACGCGCGGCCGCGGGCTGTCGGTGCACCGCGCCGACTGCCCGAACACCGCGTCGCTCCACGCGGAGGCCGAGCGCATGATCGACGTGGCGTGGGACGTGCGCCGCCCGTCGTCGTTCCAGGTCTCGATCCAGGTCGAGGCGCTCGACCGCACGAAGCTCTTGCGCGACGTGACGACGGCGATCTCGGACATCGGCGTGAACATCCTGTCGGCGTCGTCGAACACCAACGCACGCACGCGCACCGCGGTGCTGCGGTTCAACGTCGAGCTTGCCGACCCGGCGCACCTCGATTACCTGATCTCCTCGATCAAGCGCGTCGACGCGGTATACGACGCGTACCGGCTCGTGCCGGGCCACGAGCCGCGCAAGCGCTGACGTGCGCGCCGTGGTGCAGCGCGTGTCGCGCGCGCGCGTCGTGGTGGACGGTTCAACGGTGTCGTCGATCGGTCTCGGCCTCGTCGTTCTGGTGGGCGTCGCGCATGGCGACACGGCCGACGACGCTGCGTGGATCGCGCGCAAGATCGCGGAGATGCGCGTGTTCCCGGACGAGGCCAAGCCGATGAACCGCGACGTGGTCGAGGCCGGGGGAGCGGTCATCGTCGTGTCGCAGTTCACGTTGCTGGCCGACACGTCGCGCGGGCGGCGACCCGGGTTCACCGGCGCGGCTCCGCCGGAAGTGGCGGCGCCCCTCGTCGACGAGGTCGCACACGTGCTCCGCGCGCGCGGCCTCGAAGCCGGCACCGGCGTGTTCGGCGCGCACATGCAGGTGGAGCTGACCAACGACGGCCCGGTGACGATCGTGCTCGACTCGCGCTCGCCGTAACTCGTTTTCGCGCGCGCGGTCTCCGGTAGGATTCGCCCTCGTGACCAAGCCGGAGATTCTCGAGGGCTACACCGTCGGCCGTTGGGCCTCGAACACCTACGTCGTCGCTGCGCGCAGCGGTGAGTCCGCCGTGGTGATCGACCCTGGAGAAGGCGCGGGCGCGATCGTCGCGGAGCGTCTCGCCGCGCACGGCCTGCGGTGCGAGGCGGTGTTGCTGACGCATGGGCACCTCGACCACATCTGGAGCGCCAAGGAGGTCGCCGATGCCGCCGGCATCGACGCGTGGATCCATCCCGACGACCTGTGGCTGCTCGAAGATCCGGCTGCGGCGCTCGGCGCGATGGGCGTGCGCTTGTCGATCGAGACGCCCGAACGCCTGTCGCCGCTGAGCGACGGGCAACGGCTGCGCTTCGGCGGGCTCGACATCGACGTGCGCCACACGCCCGGGCACACGCCGGGGCACTGCATCTTCGTCACGAACGGCATCGTGTTCTCCGGCGACTTGATCTTCCAGGGATCGATCGGGCGGTTCGATTTTCCGCGCGGATCGGCCGAGGATCTCATGGAGTCGATCCGCCGCGCGATCCTGCCGCTCGACGACGACGTCGTGATCCTGTCGGGGCACGGCGCGGAGACCACCGTCGGCATCGAGCGCCGAACCAATCCGTACGTGATCGCCGACCGCAGCGGGCAGCTTCCGCGCTTGCTGGGGCTGTAGGCGATGGTCGACGCTCCGCGCTACATGCGCGACATCCTGCCTCCCGAGTCCGAGCGGTTCGCGGAGGTCGAACGCGTCGGCGCAACCGTCGTGGAGCGCGCCGGCTATCGCCGCGTGATCACGCCGATGTGGGAGAACACCGAGACGTTCGCGCGCGGCGTCGGCGAGTCCACCGATATCGTCAACAAGGAGATGTACACCTTCGAAGATCGCAGCGGGCATTCGCTCACGTTGCGTCCGGAGGGAACCGCGCCGGTGGTGCGCGCGCTCGTCACCAACCACCTCGACCAGAAGGGCTTGCCGGTCAAGCTGTATTACGCGGCCGCGATGTTCCGCTACGAGAAGCCGCAGCGCGGCCGGTATCGCCAGCACCACCAGCTCGGCATCGAAGCGATCGGATCGGAGGATCCCGCGCTCGACGTCGAGGTCGTCGCGACCGGCTGGCACGTGCTGACGGCATGCGGCCTCGACGACGTGACGTTGCTGCTCAACAGCATGGGACACCCCGGCGAGGACTGCCGCGCCCGTTACCTCCCCGCGCTGCGCGAGTTCTTGCAGGCGCATCGCGATAGCTTGGATGCCGACTGCAAGCGGCGCATGGAGCAGAATCCGTTGCGCGTGTTCGACTGCAAGGTTCCGGAGGATCAAGCGTTGTTGCAGGACGCTCCGCTCCTCGAAGAGTTCCTGTGCGACGGGTGCCGCGATCACCTCGCGCAGGTGCAGGCGGGGCTCGAGGACCTCGGCATCGCGTACCAGCCGGCGCCGCGGCTCGTGCGCGGCTTCGACTACTACACGCGCACGACGTTCGAGTACCAGTCCAACGCGCTCGACGCCGCGCAGAACGCGGTCGGCGGCGGGGGCCGGTACGACGGGTTGGTCGAGCAGCTCGGCGGTCCGGCGCTGCCCGGCATCGGGTTCGGCCTCGGCATCGAGCGCATCATGCTCGCGCAAGAGGCAGCCGGTGTCGGTCCTCCGTCGCGTGTCGTGGAGTGTCTCGTCGTGCCGCTCTCCATTGAAGAGGCCGGCTTCGCGCGACGGCTGGTGTGGTCGTTGCGGGAGCACGGCGTGCGCGCCGACTTGCCGTACGTGGAGCGATCGCTCAAGACGCACCTCAAGCACGCGAACCGCATCGGCGCGCGCACGGTCGCGCTCGTCGGCGCCGCCGAGCGCGAGGCCGAAACGTGTACGCTCCGCGACATGACCACGGGGGAGCAACAGACTGTGCCGGTCGCCGAGGCCGCGGCGCGCATCCGGGGGCTGATCGGGGAATGATGCGCACGCATCGGTGCGGCGACCTGCGCGCGACGCACGTGGGCGAAGAGGTGACGCTGTGCGGGTGGGTGCGGCACCGCCGCGACCACGGCCACATCATCTTCGTAGACCTCGCCGACTCGTCCGGAGTGGTGCAAGCGGTGTTCGCCAACGAAGCGGCCGGCGAGATCGCGCAGAGCTTGCAGCGTGAGTACTGCGTCCGCCTCGGCGGAACCGTGGTGCGGCGTGCCGAGGGCCGTGAGAACGAGCGGCTTCCCACCGGACAGGTCGAGGTGAAGGCCGCCGACCTCGAGATCCTCTCCACGAGCCAGACGCCACCGTTCTTGATCGAAGACGGCATCGACACCGAAGAGGCGTTGCGCTTGAGGTACCGCTACCTCGACTTGCGACGACCGGAGATGGCGGGGCTGGTGCGCCTGCGGCATCGCGTCGAGAAGGTGATCCGCGACTTCCTCGACGCGCGCGAGTTCGTGTCGGTGGACACGCCGAGCCTCACACGCTCGACTCCGGAAGGCGCGCGCGACTTCCTCGTGCCGAGCCGGCTGCACCCCGGGAGCTTCTACGCGTTGCCGCAATCGCCGCAGTTGTTCAAGCAGCTGCTGATGGTGTCGGGGCTCGAGCGCTACTACCAGATCGCGCGCTGCTTCCGCGACGAGGACTTGCGCGCCGACCGCCAGTTCGAGTTCACCCAGCTCGACCTGGAGATGTCGTTCATCGACGAGAGCGACGTGCAATCGCTGATGGAGGCGTTGATGGTGGAACTGTGGCGTCGATGCCTCGGCGTCGAGCTGCGCACGCCGTTCGAGCGCATCTCCTACGACGATGCGATGGATCGCTACGGCTCGGACAAGCCCGACCTGCGATACGACATGGTGCTGCACGACGTCTCCGGCATCTTCGCGGCGAGCGGCCTGGGCATCTTCCAGCGCGTGCTGTCGTCGGACGACGGCGTGATCAAAGCGTTTTGCATGACCGGCGGCGCCGAGTTGCATCACTCCGAGCTGCGCCGGCTGGAACAGCTCGCGAAGGAGCGCGGCGCCGGCGGCCTCGCGTGGGTGGCGTACAAGGAGAACGGCGAGATCGACTCGCCGCTCGCGAAGCATCTCTCCGACGTGGAGCGCACCGGACTCGCCGCCGCGGTGGGCGCGAAGCCCGGCGACATCGTGCTGATGGCCGCCGACAAGAGGTCGGTCGTCGACGTCGTGCTCGGTGCGATCCGCGTGCACGTGGCCGAGCAGCACGGCGTGATCCCCGAGGGCGTGTGGGCGTTCTGCTGGCTCACCGATCCGCCGCTGTTCGAGTGGAGCGAGGACGACAAGCGATGGGTGAGCGTGCACCATCCGTTCACCTCGCCCCAGGGCGACGTCGACGACGCGTTCGCAGGCGACCCATCCGGCGTGAAAGCGCGCGCATACGACATCGTGTTGAACGGCGTGGAGCTCGGCGGCGGCAGCATCCGCATCCATCGCCGCGACGTGCAGGAGCGCGTGCTCGAAGCGTTGAAGCGCGACCCGAGCGAGTTCGACTTCTTGCTCGAAGCGTTCGGCTACGGCGCGCCGCCCCACGGCGGTATCGCGCTCGGCATCGACCGCATGGTGATGCTCATGGGCGGCGCCACGTCGATCCGCGACGTGATCGCGTTCCCGATCCTGCAATCCGGCGTCGACCCGCTCACCGGCGCGCCCACGCCGGTGGACCAGAAGCAGCTCGACGACCTCAACATCAAGCTGCGACCGACGTAGGCGGCGTTTCGAGAACATGGCCCCGCGCGGCACGCAACCGTCGATGTTCTCCGACCCGGGCGGCGGGCGCCCGCCGCCCCCTCCGCGCGAGGCGCCCCTCGCGGCGCGCATGCGTCCGCGCACGCTCGACGAGTACGTCGGCCAGCGACACCTGCTGGAGCCCGCCAGCGTGCTGCGTTCCGCCATCGAGGAAGACCGGCTGGTGTCGGTGCTGCTGTTCGGTCCGGCGGGCACGGGCAAGACGTCGCTCGCGCACCTCATCGCGGAACGAACGTCGGCGGAGTTCGTGCAGCTGTCGGCCGTCACCGCCGGCGTCGCCGACGTGCGCCGCGTGGTCGAAGCGGGACGCGAGCGCTTGCTCGCGAACGGCAAGCGCACCGTGCTGTTCGTCGACGAGGTGCACCGGTTCTCCAAGACGCAGCAAGACGCGTTGCTGCCCGGCGTCGAAGCCGGCTGGGTGGTGTTCATCGGCGCGACGACCGAGAACCCATTCTTCTCGATCATCTCGCCGCTGCTCTCGCGCAGCTTGCTGTTCCGGCTGGAGAAGCTGACCGTCGAGGAGGTCTCCGAGATTGTGCGCCGCGCGCTGCACGACGAAGAGCGCGGGCTCGGCGCGCGCAGCCTGGCTATCGACGACGACGCGCTCGACTTCATCGCGCAGAAAGCCGAAGGCGACGCGCGCATCGCGCTCAATTCTTTGGAGGCCGCCGCCGATCGCGTCGAGCTTCGCGGGGCGCGAACGCTCACGCTCGACGACGCGACCGAGGTGCTGCGGCAGCGGCTCGTGCGGTACGACCGCGCCGGCGACCAGCATTACGACGCGATCAGCGCGTTCATCAAGTCGATGCGCGGCTCCGACCCCGACGCGGCGCTGGCGTGGCTCGCGCGCATGATCACGGCGGGAGAGGACCCGCGCTTCATCGCGCGACGCATGGTGATCTTCGCGTCCGAAGACGTCGGCGAAGCCGACCCGATGTCGCTCGTCGTGGCCGTCGCCGCGGCGCGCGCCGTCGAGGTCGTCGGCATGCCCGAGGTACAGCTCAATCTTGCGCACGCGGCGGTGCACCTCGCGAACGCTCCCAAGTCGAACGCCGTCATCCGCGGCATCCAGGCGGCGCTGCGCGACGTGGAATCGCTCGGACAGGGCGACGTCCCCGCGCACCTGCGCGACGCGCACTACGGCGGCGCGAAGAAGCTCGGCCACGGCAAGGGCTACAAGTACCCGCACGACTTCCCCGGCGCGCGCACCGAGCAGCAGTACATGCCCGAAGGCTTCGAGGACAGGACGTACTGGGAGCCCGAGGAACCGTTGTGACGATCAGCGCTTGACGAGCGCTGCGCGCGCGGGGGCGCCGTCGCCGTCGACGATCTTGAGCGGGAAGCAGTAGAAGTCGTACGCGCCGGGCTCGGCCTTGGAGAAATCGAGGCCCTCCACGATCACGACGCCTGCTTCGAGTAGCGCGACGTGCGTGGGATGCCCGGGATTCTTGAACTCCTCGACGGAGAGGAAGTCGGTGCCGAACACCTTGATGCCGCGCTCGACGACCCAGTGCGCGCCGGGTGCGGAGAGCGCGACGTACTGCTTGGGGAACTCGCGCACCCGCTCCGCCCAGTATTCGGAGTTGTCGGTGCGGATGAGCAAGCGCGTCGTGCCGGGTGGGACGTCGAGCGCGTCGAGCTCCTTCGGCCCGATCGGTCCTGGAAGGCCGCGCAGGTCGGCGAGCACGGCCGGTCCGCACAGCACGTCGAGCGAGATCGCGTCGACCCCGGCCGCGCCGGGAATGAAGTGCACCGGCGGATCGACGTGCGTGCCGGTGTGCGAGCCGATGCGGAGCTGGCTCACGTTCGCGGCGTCGCCCTTGGACATATCGACGACGCGTTCGATCTCGATCGGCGGGTCGCCGGGCCAGCTGAACAATCCGTGACCGATCCCCAGCGACACGTCGATGAACGTCATCTCGCGAGCTTCCATCCGCGGAACGCCTCCATCAGCTCGGTGCGCACGCCGGTCGGGATGTCCTCCTCGCGGATCGCGCCCACGGCGTGAATCATGCGCCGCATCTGGCGGAGGTACTCGCGGCATGCGTCGCACCCGCCGATGTGCCGCTCGAAGCGCTTGCGGTCGCGGCGCGACAGGATGCCCTCGAGATACTCCGTGACGATCTCGACGATCTCACGGCAGGCGATGTCTTTTCTGCCGATCATGCGCCGAGCTCCTGTTCGAAGTATTGCTCGAGCGCCCGCCGGACCTTGGACCGCGCGCGGTGCAAGAGCACCCGATGATTCGTCTCGGTGATGCCCAGCACGTTACAGACCTCCTCGGGCGACCACCCATCCACGTCTCGCAGTACGATCACGCTACGTTGCGATTCGGGCAGCGCCTCGATGGCATCTTCGATCAGCGAACGAACCTCTTTGGAGAGGAGCCGTTCCTCCGGCACGCCCTCCCAGCTTCGCGGCGGCTCGGCCCACGCGCCGGGGCTGGGGTCGTTCGGCCCCTGGAAACGCTCGGGCGGAACGGCGGCCGCGTCGCCGGCGTCGTCGAGCGCGATCGAGGAGAGCGGCACCGAGCGGCTCTCGCGTTTGCCGCGCGTGCGAGCGATGTTGACGAGGATGCGAAAGATCCAGGTTCGCAGCGACGACCGGCCCTCGAACGAATCGAGCCCTTTCAGCACGCCGAGCCACGCCTCTTGCGCGACCTCTTCGGCGACCGCGCGCGTGTGGACGTACGTCTGCGCGATGCGCACCATCGACGCGTGATGGCGATCGATGAGCGCGGAGAACGCGGCTTCGTCTCCCGCGCGCAGCCGATCGAGCAGGCGTTCCTCGGTGTCTGGCACGAGCGCGAGCGTATGCGCACACGCCGCGTCCGGCAAGGCAAGGCGAGGCGAGTGCGCGTAGCGGCGCGCGCGGCGCTACCGCGCCGGTGGGCGCAACGACATCGTCGATATCTGCGGCGGCAGCACCGGCGCCGTCGACCAATCCGGCTCCAGCCCGAGCATCGCGCGCAACAACAGCAGCGGCGTGCCGGTCGCCCATGCTTGTGGCGACGACGCGGTCGGGTACTCCACCGGGAACGACGTCAGCGAGCGCGGATACCCGGCGAACACCTCCGGCAATCTCCAATCGAAATACGTTGCTGCTTCGAGCAGCGCGTACGCGATCTTCGCCGCCTCCTCGGCGTAGCCGTAGCGGCGCAGCCCGGCGACGATGAGCGAGTTGTCGTGCGGCCACACCGTGCCGTTGTGGTACTCGATCGGGTTGTAGCCGCCTTCGCCCTCCGCCATCGTCCGCACACCCCAGCCGGAGAACATCTCGTCGCTCATGAGATGACGCACGACGGACTCGGCCTTGTCGTGGTCTACGATCCCGCTCCACAACAGCTGCCCGATGTTCGACGTGAGGCTGTCCACCTTGCGCTTGGAGCCGTCGAGCGCGAGCGCGAAGAACGAGCGCTCCGGAATCCAGAAGTCGCGGTTGAATCGTTCCTTGAGGTCGACGGCTTCGCGTTCGAGGCGCTCCGCGAGCGCGGGGTCGTCCCAGAACTCGAGCGCGAGCCGCGCGCACCGCACCTTCGCGTCGTAGACGAAGCCCTGGATCTCACACGTCGCGCGCGGCAGCGACGCCAGCGTGCCGTCGGCGAACAAGATGGAGTTCCACGAGTCCTTCCAGCACATGTTCTCCAAGCCGTTCTCGGTCTTGCGCTGGTACTCGACGTAGCCGTCGCCGTCGAAGTCTCCGTACTCGTCGATCCATCGCAACGCGGCGCGCGCGTTCGGCTCCAGCTCGCGCACGAGGTCGGCGTTGCCCGTCCACCGTTGCGTCTCGTCGAGGAGGACGAGCCACATCGGCGTCGTGTCGGACGTTCCGAAGTACGGCGAGTGCGGACGCTCGCCGAAATGCACCAGCTCGCCGACGCGAAGCTCGTGCAGCATGCGCCCGGGCTCCTCGTCGCGGAACTCGTCGACCTTCGTGCCTTGCAGCTTCGCGAGCACCCGCAACGTCGTCTCGGCAAGCTCCGGGAAGAACGGCAACGCCTGATAGCTCGTGATGACGCTGTCGCGCCCGAACAGCGCCATGAACCACGGCAAGCCTGCGGCCGGCACCGACTCGCCGGCGAGCGCGTCGGGGTAGAAGCGCAGCGCCGCGAGGTCG
>JBIOWR010000029.1:0-10039 GCA_044868775.1 Actinomycetota bacterium | reverse complement strand
GTCGGGCTACAACAGCTGGAGGAGCTCGAACTCGAACCAGCGGTCGGCGAACACCGGCACGTGCGTTCCGGTGTAAACCCGCTGCGCTGAGCGGAAAGGCCCCCTGCGACAGGGGGCCTTTCCATTGTTTGATAGGTTCTCGCCGCGTTGCGCCGCGCCGCGTCGCGCCGCGTCGCGCCGCGTCGGAGGTGATCGCGCTGGCCGCCGTATGGTCCGTGCTCGTCGTGGGGCTCGTGATCGGGAGCATCTACTCGGTCGCGGCCACCGGTCTCGTCCTCACCTATCGCGCGAGCGGTGTGTTCAACTTCTCGCACGGCGCCGTCGGCATGTTCAACGCGTTCTTCTTCGCGTGGCTCGTGCAGCGGCTCGGCGTGCCGGTGCCGGTCGCGATGGCGCTCACCGTGCTGATGCTCGCACCGACGATGGGCGTGTCGCTCGATCGCTTGATCTTCCGCCCGATGCGCGACGCGAGCACGGTGGTGAAGATCGTCGTCACGATCGGTCTTCTCGTCGCGCTGCAAGGGCTCGCGTCCACGCTGTGGGGGCGCGCCGGTCTGGGCGCGCAGCAGATCTTCCCGTCGGATGTCTACCGCTTGTCGTCGTCGCTCGCGATCGGCGCGGACCAGATTGGGGTCGTCGTGATCGCCGCCGTCACGAGCGCGGCGCTGTGGCTGTTCATGCGTCACTCCCGCCTCGGCACGACGATGCGCGCGGTCGTCGACCGGCCGGAGCTTGCGGAGCTGATGGGCATCTCCTCGAACGCGGTCGCGGCGGCGTCGTGGGCACTCGGCTGCGCGCTCGCAGCGCTTGCGGGAATTCTGCTGACACCGCAAGTCTCCCTCGAGGTGTTCACCCTCACGCTCGTCGTCATCAACGCCTACGCCGCGGCGATGGTGGGCAGGCTCGAAAGCCTCGCGCTCACGTTCGCCGGCGGGATCGGGTTGGGCATCGCCGAGACGGCGGTAGCCCGCATCTTTCCCGCGAAGATCTCCAACGGCCTGCGCCCGAGCTTGTCGTTCGTGCTGCTGTTCGCGTTGCTCATGGTGCGGCGCACGAAGCGGCCGTTGCGCGAGCCACGCGAGGCGGCGGCGTCGGCCGCGCCGCGGAGCATCGCCGCGGAGCTGATGAGCGCGGAGGTGTTGCTCAAGCGCCCGCTGCGCGAGCGCGTCGCGTTGTTTCTCGCGCTGGCGCTCGGCGTGCTGCTCGTCCCGCGTTTTCTCGGCGCGGGATTGGTGTTCACGCTCGACCTCGCGCTCACGCACGCGATCATCTTCCTGTCGCTCGTCGTGCTCGTGGGATACGGGGGACAGATATCGCTCGGGCAGGCGGCGCTCGCGGGCGTGGGCGGCGTCGTGACCGCGCACCTCGTGAACGGGCTGGGCCTGTCGTGGTTCATCGCGATGCCGCTCGCCGGTCTCGCCGCGGTGCCCATCGGGGCGGCGCTCGCGTTTCCGGCGATGCGATTGCACGGACTCTTCCTCGGCCTGGCGACGATGGCGTTCGCGCTGCTTATGGACAACGCGTTCTTCGCGCGCGCGACCGTGACCGGTGGCACCACCGGCATCCGCGTCGACCGTCCGGAGATGTTCGCGTCGGATCGCAACTTCTTCTACGTGCTCGTCGTTTTGTTTGCGCTGCTCGCGTGGGCGGCTGAGAACCTCAAGCGCGGGCGCACCGGGCGCATTCTCGGCGCGATGCGCGACAGTGAGGCCGGCGCGCGCTCCATCGGTGTGTCGATGCGCGACTACAAGGTCGCGGTGTTCGCGCTGTCGTCGTTCGTCGCCGGTGTCGGCGGCGCCGCGCACGTTGCGATGTTCAACCGCGTCTCGTCCGATGAGTTCCAGATCTTCTATTCGCTCGTGTGGCTCTCGGTCGCCGTCGTGGGCGGCATCTCGTCGTGGTTCGGCGCGCTCATCGGAGGGCTCGTGTACGAGTTCGTGCCTTACGTCGTCGGTCAGGTGCAGAGCCCGCGCCTGGGGCCGTTGCTCAACGATCTCGTTCCGGTGTTCTTCGGCGTCGCCGCGATCGGGCTGGCGCGAAACCCGCACGGCATCGCCACGGTGCCGCGCAAGTTCGCGCGCCAGATCGCATCCAAGGGGCGCCGTGCCGTCGAGGTGATCGAGGCGGAGGAGGAGGCCGGCGTTGCCTGACGCACGTGCTCGTGCGATTCGCGCCGCGGGTATCGTCGTTCGTTTCGGCGGGCTCACTGCGCTCGACGACGCGCGCATCTCCGCGGAGGCCGGCGCCATCACCGGGCTCATCGGTCCGAACGGCGCCGGCAAGACGACGTTGTTCAACGTGCTGTGCGGCTTCACGGCGCCCGCGTCGGGAGCGGTGTGGCTCGGCGACGAGGACGTAACGACGTGGCCGGTCGAGAAGCGCGCGGCGGCCGGCATCGGGCGCACGTTCCAGCGCTTGGAGATCTTTCGCCACCTGAGCGTGATCGACAACTGCGTCGCCGCGTACGAGGCGCGGAGCGGGGCGTTGACGGTGTTCGACGACGTGTTGCGGTTGCCGCGCGCGCGTCGCGCGGAGCGCGACGCGCGCACCAACGCACGAGAGGCGCTCGATCTCGTCGGCCTCGGGTGGGCCGCCGACCGCCAGGCCGGCGACTTGCCGCTCGGTCTGGGCCGCCTCCTCGAGCTCGCGCGCGCGCTGTGCGTGCGCCCGCGCGTGTTGCTCCTCGACGAACCTTCTTCGGGATTGCACCCGAACGAAACCGATGCGCTCGGCGATCTGCTGCGCCGTATCACCGGCGAGCTGGGCCTCGCCACGATCCTCGTGGAGCACGACGTCGGTCTCGTCGCGCGCGTGTGCGAGCACGTCTTCGTGCTCGACGCCGGAGCGGTGATCGCGGAAGGAACCCCCGACGAGGTGCGCGCCGACGAGCGCGTGGTCGCCGCGTACCTGGGGACGCCGGTATGAGCGTGCTGCTCGACGTCCAGCACGTGTCGGTGTCGTACGACGGCGCGCGCGCAATCGACGACGTGTCGCTCGTGGTGCCGGACGGCTCCGTCGTCGCGCTCCTCGGCCCCAACGGTGCCGGCAAGACGACGACGCTGAAAGCAATCTCCGGGTTGGTGCCGCTCGACGACGGCGCGATCACGTTGCGCGGCGCGCGCATCGACGGCCAACCCGGAAACCGAATCGCGCGTGCAGGCATCACCCACGTTCCCGAAGGGCGCGGCATCTTCCCGTCCTTGAGCGTGGGAGAGAACCTCGCGCTCGCGGCGCGCGACCCGCACACGCACGAGCGCGTGCTCGCGCACTTCCCGGCACTCGGCACCCGGCGCGATCAGCCGGCGTCGACCCTCAGCGGCGGAGAGCAGCAGATGCTCGCGCTCGCGCGCGCGTTCGCCGAAGACACGGCGTTGCTCATGATCGACGAGCTGTCGCTCGGCCTCGCGCCGATGCTCGTGGACCAGCTGTACCGATCGATCGGAGAGCTCGCAGCCGCCGGCCGCTCGATCCTGCTCGTGGAGCAATACGTCACCCGCGCGCTCGACCTCGCCGAGCTCGTGTACGTCCTCGCAGGGGGGCGCGTGGTCTTCGCCGGCGAGCCCGGCGAGATCGCCCACGCCGGCGACCTGGTCACCTCCTACCTCGGCCGTTGAACGACACGTCCGGTGCGCCGCGGCGCGATTTACGGGCGGGCGATCTTTCGGCCGCGCGAGGCACGAGGCCGCGGCTTCCGCGCCGCCGCGGTACCACGTCGAGGTTTGGCGCGGGACTCGCTCTTCAACCGCTCGAGGACCCACTCGCGAATCATCGTTCGAGGTGCCTCACCGCGTTCGGCGGCAATCTGCTCGAGCTCCGCGATCTGCGATACGGGGATTCGGATCGAGTAGACCTGACCCACTTCGCCTTGCGGCTTTGGCGGGCGCCCGAAACGACGAAGCGGTCGATCCTTCGTCCGCTCCGCAAGCTCGGAGACCTCCTCGAGCTTCTTGCGGATGTCTTTCATCAACCCTCCTTCTCTCTGTAGTAATCCCTGACGTTCGCGTCATTCGCTGCACACGCAGAAGCGCCCCACCATTCGCCGGAGCTCGGCATGTCGTCCTTCGGAACAAGCCAGACCTTGAGCACCCTGTCCGCCTGCTCACTGAAGCCGAGCACCACGATCGATCCTTCCCCGGCGACGTCCACGAGCCGCGAGGGATCCAACACCGCCTCCGTCGCCCACGCCGGCTCGACGTCGAAGTCGCCCGGGTAGCGTTCGGATCGCGTGCGGATATGGTCGGCTCTGTAGAGCCAATCAACTGCTTCGATCGGGAGCTCATCGACCGGGACGCCTTCGATACTCGATCCTGCCACCGACTTATCGTAGTACGCGAACTACGAAAAGTCCACGCCTCGTCGCCACTACGCGGCCTCCTAATATCCGTTTCCGCAGGGACTGGGGCCCGTCTGCGCGAATGGTAGGTTGAGGTTCGGCTATGACACGCAATGGTCGCGCGCGTCTCGCCCTGGCGGGAGTCCTGCTTTTGGGCGCGTCCGGCGCGGGCCTGGTGGCGCTGTCCACCGGAGCGGGCGCGGCCGACCGTCCCGCCACGTGGTACGGCGCGGCCGAAGCATCGGGGTTCCGCTTCTCGGTGATCAAGCCCGCGCAGCTTCCCACCGCGGACGAGGTCGCCGGATTGTCGGTGCCGTTCGCTCGCGCAGAGTCGGACTCGTCGCCGGCCGGGCGCGCGATCGGCTCGTGGCTGTGGCCGGGAGAGACCACAGCCTCCGCGAAGTCGCTCTTGCTCGTCGGGCTCGACCCGAGCGCGGCCGATGCAGAACGGCAGGCGCGCGAGGACGAGAACCCCGGCCACGGATGCGATCCGAAGCGCACGCTGTCGACGCCGGCGGTAAGCGATCCCGCGGGCGCCGGCGTGACGATCCCTCCACAAACGATCCGGAGCCCGATCACCGGCCGGCCGGTGTACGACCCGACGGACAACCCGTGCGGCGAAGCCGCCGCGCGCACGGCGCTGCAAACGACGGTGAACGAGCGCGTGCCGGAGTATCCGTTCTGGGCGCACTCGTTGTGGCCGCCGGTCTCGCCGGGCGACCGCGCGGACCGCGCGACGGTGTGCGACGCGCCGAAAGCGTTCCCGCCCGCGTACGACCTTCCGGAACAGCTTCGCAGCCCTTGCCCGAACACGGGTGAGTCCGCTACCGGAGGATTGATCGAAGCTATCTCGAACGAGAACGGCAACTGGGCGACGGCACAAGTCGGCAGCTTCGAGCTCCCCGGTATCGCAAGGGCCGAACAGATCACGTCGCTCGCGCGCGTGGAGTGGATCGGTAACGTGCTGCTGTCGTCCGCGACGGTCACGATCGAAAACCTGTCGCTGCTCGCGCCGGACACAGCGGAGGCGTTCGTTCACGTCGACACGCTCACGAGCACGGCCACGATCGCATCGGACGATCGCGCGCCCGTGACGAGCCTCGAAGCATCCGGTGTCACCGTGACGCTCGCCGGCTCCACCTATGAGGCGGCGATCGATCGCGATCGCATTCGCGTCGTGGACCAGTCGCTTCCCGCAACCGTGCAACAACAGTTGACGGCGGCGCTCGACGCGCTGTCGCGGCGCGTGACGTTCGGCACCTGCGCGGCCGACGCAACGTGCGGTATCGACGGAGCGGACGCGACGGCCGATGCGAGCGCCGGCGCCGCGACGAAGGCAACCGGCGCACGAGCGCGCACCGCGGGCCTCGCGATCTCGCTTACCGAATCCAATTCCGCGGAAGGAGCCACGACGCTCCGACTGTCGTTCGGGCTCGCGGAAGCAGCGGCGCTCGCGCGTGCGTCCGACACGTTCGTCCCCCCGCCGCCCCCGGACATCGGCGGCGGCTATGTTCCGCCCGGCGGCAACGTCGCGCAGCCGGCGCCGAGCGCGCTCGGCGACGCCGTCATCCCGGGCGTGCCGCAATTCGGCCGCGCCGTGCCGCTGCGCGGCGTGCTCCCGTCCGAGCCGGTCCCCGCCGCGGTGGTGCTCGTCGCGATCCTCGGTATGGTGGCGGGCGGCGGCGCGCTGGTCGCCGCAGGCGTGTGGGAGACGACCACCTGACGAACGAACGACGTCACACGAAGAAACCGGAACGGGCGCTCGCGCTCCGGTTCCTCCATTCGTTCTGGCAGCTCGTCGCCGGTGCGTTCCTCATGGCCGGCGGCGGCGCGGCGATATACCTCGGCTGGTACGGCGCGTCGCATACGCGGGACGTGACCGATCAGATCCCCTACTTGATCTCGGGAGGGCTCCTCGGTTCGGCGCTGATCATCCTGGGAGGCTCGTTCTACTTCTCGTTCTACGTGTCGCGGTTGCACGCGGCGACGCGGCGGCAGGCGATCGTCTTGGAGCGGGTGATCGACCGGCTGGAGGCTTTGCAAGGGTTCATGCCGCCGGAGAGCGCCGCTGCCGGCGCTGTGCTGGTGCCGCCGGGAGGGCGGAGATTTCACCGTCCCGGGTGCGCCCTCGTGGCCGGCAAGGACGCCGACCGGTTGAGCGTCGAGGAGGCCTCGGAACGCGGCTTGGCGCCCTGCAAGGTGTGTGCACCCGCGGCCTGACGCCCACCCGCTTGGGGACGGGGCCCGCCGCCACGCTCCGCGCCGAACCCGCCCCGCCGGGCGGCGGGTGGCCTATGATCCTTCGCCGTGCTCGCGGAGGAAATCGAGAAGGCGGTCTCCCGTGCTCGGAACGGCGAAAGGGCGGCTTTCGGCGATCTCTACCGCGCGTTCTCGGGCCCTCTGCTGACGTTCCTGGCGTCGCGCGTGCGGCGGCGTGAAGACGCCGAGGATCTTGTCGCCCAGACCTTCCTGGAGGCGATGCGCGACATCCAGCGCTTCTCCGGGGACGCCTCCGGCTTCCGGGCATGGCTTTTCCGGATCGGCCATCACCGCGCGATCGACCTCGCCCGCCAGCGCGACCGCCGCGGCGAGGAGACGCTCGAAACGGTCGAGCATCATCCCGGTCCGGTCGCAACCGACGAGGAAGCGCTGGGCAGGGTCGAGCGAGACCGCTTGTGGAGCGCCGTCCTCGCCCTCCCCGAGGAGCAGCGGCGCGTGCTCGTGCTGCGCCTCGGCTCCGGTCTCACGGCCTCCGAGATCGCGCAGATCGTCGGGAAACGGACGGGCGCGGTGAAGGCGCTCCAGCATCGCGCCCTGAGCAACCTCACCAAAGCCCTCGGGGGGTCCGCCAGGGCCACCCACGTATCCACCGAGCCCCCGGAAACGCTTTCCTAAACGTGGCCGACATTCGGGAAATCGACGCGCTCGACCGGGCTCTGGACGAGCTGCTCGCCGATCCTTCCGCGGCGCCTTCCTCGCCGCTGCTCGATCTGGCGCGCGAGCTTCGTTCGGCGCTGCCGTTGGAGGTCTCCGCGGCGGCGCGCGACGCCCACCTCGAGATGATCGTCGGAGTCCCGGCCGGCACCACGAGAAGCGCCTCCCTGCGCACCCGCGTGGCGGTCGTCGGGCTCGCCGCCGCGATCGCCGTGTCGCTGTTCGGCTCCGCGGCGTTCGCAGCGTCGAGCAGCGCGCTCCCCGGCGACGCGTTGTTCGGTGTGAAGCGCACGTTCGAGCGCATCGGCCTCGCGATGCACCGGAGTCACGAGTCGCGCACCGCGTTCGCCTTCGAGATCGTGCAGCGGCGCCTGTCCGAGCTTCGCGCCGCATCCGGCGATGCGCGCCGCGCCGAGCAAGCGCGCGCCGCGTACGAGCGCGCGCTCGCCGAAGCCGACCGCCTGCTCGGCACCGAGCCGCGGTTCAACGACGCGTTGCTCGTGCAGGTCGAGGAGGAGCTGCACACGCACGTCGTCGTCTTGAACGAGCTTCTGGAGAAAGCGCCCGAGGCCGCCCGGCCCGGCATCCAGCGCGCGATCGACAACACCTCCAAGGCCGAGGAGCGCGCGAAGCGCGGCCGCGAGAAGCAGGACCAGAACGAATCCCCGCGCGGCCGCGGCACGACCCGCTCCGGTCGCTCCAACCGCGAGCGCTGACGAACCCCGCACCGGCGACGGGTTCTCCACAGCCCGGATTCACCGGTGAATCTTGCTTGCGGGGAGGACCCGGCATGAGGCGGCCGGAGGCCCGGTCGCATTGGACGGGGCACTTCCGGCATACTGCGCTCCTCCCGCGCTGGGGTGCGGGTGGGGAATCGCCTGGGGAGTTCGTGCATGAGCTTGGTTCTCGGCCTCGACATCGGCACGTCGGGGGGTCGCGCGCTGATCGCAGACGCCGAAGGACGGCGCATCGGATCGGCGTCGCGGCCGTGGCGGTCGCGAGGTGAGGCGACCGGATACGCGGAGCTGGACACCGCGACGATTTGGGCTTCGCTTGCGAGCGCGACGCGCGAAGCCGTGCGGACCAGCCTTGCGCGGCCGGATGCCATCCAAGCCGTTGCGGTGACGAGTCATCGTGCGGGCGTCGTGCTGCGCGACACGCGGCGCGAGGTGTTGCACGCGGCGTCGAGCGCGGACGTGCGCGGCGTCACCGAAGGCATCGCGCTCGAACGCGCGCATCGCGATCTCGTGTACACGACGGCGGGACGCTTGCCGGTGTTGCAGTACCTCCCGGCGCGGCTCGCGTGGTTCCGCGCCAACCGGCCGGAGTTTGCGAACCGCATCGCGCAAGCGATGTCGTTCGCGGACTGGTGCGCGTCGCGGCTGAGCGGGGGAGAGGCGTTCGTCACCGACCCGACGCTCGCGGCCGAGACCGCGCTGTTCGACGTCGCGCACGGGTGGTGGAGCGACGCGCTGTGCGACACCCTCGGCGTGTCGAAGCGCATGCTCCCCGAAGTGACCCGCCAAGCCATGCCGGTGGGTCGGCTGCCGGAGGACGTCGCGCGTGAGTTCGGCCTCCACCCGGGGACGCGCGTGGTGCTGGCCGGCGCCGATGCGCAGTGTGCGGCCCTCGGCGCGGGCATCTCCGACCCGGGAGGAGCCGCGGTGGTGGCCGGGATGGCGATGCCGGTGCAGCAGGTCGTGGATCGCGCGATCTTCGACGAGGAGCGCCGCCTGGCGATCTCGCCGCACGCCGTCCCGAGCCGGTGGGTGCTCGAGGCGAACTGCGGGGAGGCCGGAGCGGCCGTGGACTACCTGCTCGCGCTCATGGGGCGCGGCGCGGATCATTCGTGGCTGGAGCTGGCGGTGTCGCGGTGCGAGCCGGGAGCGGGCGGCGTCACCTTCCTCGATCCCGGTCCGATCGACCTCGGCAACTACCCGCTCGTGCGCAAGGGCGGGCTGATCTTCCCGGTGCCGGTGCTGACGAGCGGGCGCGGTCAGGAAGACATCGTGCGCGCCGCGCTCGAAGCGGTTGCGTACGGCGCGCGCGCCGGGTTGGAGTGGCTCGAAGAATCCGCGGGAGCGCAGAGCGACGTCGCGGTGTGCGGCGGGCTGTCGCGATCGCCGACGTTCGCGCGCATCCTCGCGGCCGTGCTGGGGCGACCCGTTCGGCGCACGCGCGAGGCGAACATCTCCGCGTTCGGCGCGTGCATCGTCGGCGCCGCTGCGTCGGGGTTGCACCCGAACGTGGCCGCGGCCGCCGCAGCGATGCACGATCGCGGCGAGGTCGTGCAACCGCTCGCCGATTGGGGAGTGATCTACGACGGCCTCTACGGTACGTGGAGAGAGCGGCGCGCCCGTCTCGAAGAGACGCTGATGCGCGTGAACGAGGTGCCCGAGTAACGCGCGCAATGAGTGTCGGCGTCGTCGTCGATAGCGCGTCCAATCTCCCGGCGGCGATCGCCGAGCAATACGGCATCACCGTGGTCCCGATGTACTTGAAGTTCGGCGACCGCGTGTACCGCGACGGCGTGGACCTGCCGCCGGACGGCTTCTACGACATGCTCGCGTCGCACGAGGTCGCGGTGTCCACGTCGGGTCCTTCCAGTGGAGATTTTCGGGACGCGTTCCGCGCTGCGCTGCAGCGGTTCGATGCGCTGGTATGCGTGACGGTTGCCGGCGTCGTGAGCGTGACGCACAGCTCGGCCGCGCTCGCGGCGGCCGACTTCAAGGGGAGCGTGCGCGTCGTGGACTCGCGCAGCGCGTCGATGGC
>JBIOWR010000028.1:0-6151 GCA_044868775.1 Actinomycetota bacterium | reverse complement strand
CTCGAGGTCATGAGCGCGATCCGGCTCGGGATGTTCGCCTTGATCAAACCGGTCACGACGTCGACGCTCGGGCGCTGCGTCGCGACGAGCAAATGGATGCCGACAGCGCGCGCCATCTGCGCGATGCGGCAGATCGCGTCCTCGACGTCCTTCGGCGCGACCATCATCAGGTCGGCGAGCTCGTCGACGACGACGAGGATGTACGGCATGGTGTCGATGACCGGATGTCCCTTGTCGAACACTTGCCCGTTGCGCACTGCGGCGTTGTAGTTGTCGATCTGACGCTGACCGGCGCGCGCGAGATCTTCGTACCGCGACTCCATCTCGCGCACCACCCAACCGAGCGCTTCCGCCGCGCGCTTCGGATGCGTGATGACGGGACTCAGCAGATGCGGCGCGCCGTTGTAGTGACTCAGCTCGACGCGCTTGGGGTCGATGAGGACGAGGCGGACCTGCTCCGGCGTCGCGCGCATGAGCATGCTCGTGATCATCGTGTTCATGCACGTCGACTTTCCCGCGCCGGTTGCGCCGGCGATGAGAAGGTGCGGCATCTTCGTGAGGTTCACGCACACCGCTTCACCGGATATGTCCTTGCCCAGGCCGACGAGCAACGGATGGTCGTCGCGCTTCGCCTCGTCGCTTTCGAGGATGTCGCGAAGCGTCACCAGCTCGCGCTCGCGGTTCGGGACCTCGATGCCGACGGCGGAGCGGCCGGGGATCGGCGCGATGATGCGCACGTCCGGTGTCGCGAGCGCGTAGCGGATGTCGTTGCCGAGGCTCGTGACACGGTTCACCTTCACGCCGGTTGCCAGCTCGATCTCGAACCGCGTCACCGTCGGACCACGCGTGACACGCGCGACGGTTGCATCCACCTCGAACTCGCGCATGGTTGCTTCCAGCACGCGGATGGTCTCCTGCGTGCTCTTGTGGCCGGCGTTCGGGCTGTGCCCGCTGCGCAGCAGCGCCATGCCCGGGAGCGCGTACGGCGCGATGATGCGCGGTGCTCGTTCGGGGAGCGCGGCGCGGTCGTGGGTCGCGCCGGTGTCGTCGCTTGTTGGCCCGATGTCGAAAGCGCCGGGTGCCTCCGGCTCGTGCTCGCCGCCCCCCTCGAGCAGCTCGATCGGAACCGGAGGCGTGGCCGGCTGCAGCTCGCCGTCGTTCTCGTCGTGCGAGTCGCGCGCGCGTGTATCGCGCCGGCGGCGCGCCGGCTTGCGGCTTGCCTCTTCCTCCATGATCGCGAGCGCCGCCTTGCGTTCCGGCCGGCGCGCGCGGGAGCGCTCCACGAGAGCGGCCCAGCGCTCGCGGAGCGCCTCACCGGCGCGACGAACCGGAGTCTTCGTCAGCACGAGGAGCCCGACGGCAAGAAGCGCGAGCATCGTCAGGAACGCGCCGTACGGGCTGAGCAAACCTTTGAGCGGACCGGAGACGAGCGCGCCGATCACGCCGCCCGCCATGCGCAACCGTTCGGCGCCGTCGGTCACGTCGGGCGTGCCGTTGAGCAGATGCCAGATCCCCATTACCGCGACGCCGCTCATCGCGAGACCGATGACGGTGCGCGGACGGTCGGGTCCGGGTCGGGTCACGAACAGCGCGTACGCGAGATACGCGAACGCGAGCGGCGCGAGGAGGCCGATGCGGCCGAACATGCCGCGAAGCATGAGATCGAGGAAGCGCCCGACCGGGCCGGCGGCGTGGAACCAGATGCCGAGCGCGCACACGAGCGCGAAGAGGCCGAGACCGATGCCGTACGCGTCGCCGGCGTGCGGGCCGAAGGCCGTGCGCAGCGACGAGGATCCCCCAGACGACTTGCGCCCCCGTTTCCGCTTGGCCACGTGCGCCTCCGCGTTCGGGGGTTGCCGCCGGATTCTACCGGCGGCGGTGCTGCTAGGACAGGATGCTCAGGTTGTGGAGCACCTTTCGTACCCGCTCGCGCTCGTCGTCGATTGCATCGACGAGCGGCAGGCGGACCGGGCCCGCCGGGAGGCCCATCATCTCGAGCGCCGCCTTGAGCGGGATTGGGTTGCTCGTGATGAACAACACCTCGTACAGCGGGCGCAGCTCGTGGTCGATCGCCGTGGCGGTCACGACGTCTCCCTTGGCGTGCGCCTCGATGCACTCCGCGATGCGATCGCCGGCCACGTGACTCGCGACGCTGATGACGCCGATCGCTCCCACCGCGAGCATCGGCAGCGTGAGCGCGTCGTCCCCGGACCAGATCGTGAAGCCCGGAGCCTCCGCCGCGAGCTTGGCCGTGCCGGCGGGGTCGCCGGCCGCGTCCTTCACGCCGATGATGTTGCGGGTCTGCGCCAGCTTCAGCAGCGTCGCGTGCTCGATCTTGCGTCCGGCACGGCTCGGGATGTCGTAGAGGATGATCGGGAGATCGACCGCGCCGGCAATTGCGGTGAAATGTGTGAGAAGCCCGCTTTGGGGTGGTCTCGAGTAATAGGGAGTCACCAGAAGCAGCCCGTCGGCGCCCGCGTCTTTCGCCATCTCGCTGAGCTCGATCGACTCGCGCGTGTTGTAGGTGCCGGTGCCGGCGATCACCTTTGCGCGTCCTCGCACGGCTTCGGCGACTGCGCCGAACAGGTCGCGCTTCTCCTCGAAGCTCAACGTGGGCGATTCGCCCGTTGTGCCGGCGACCACGATCGACTCGGTGCCGTGTTGCGCGAGATCCTGCGCGAGACGTTGCGCGCCGTCGAGATCGAGCGAGCCGTCGGCGCGGAACGGCGTCGCCATCGCGGTGATCAGCCTGCCGAACATGGAGTCTCCATTCCGAAGCGTTTCGTCCAACGCTACCCCATCCCGCGACCGGTATGCAGGCGTTTTGGCAATGCTAGCAGCCGCCGTTGGGTGCGCCGCCGGTGTCCGCTTTGTCCCAACACACGAAACGGAATTACCCACTCGGAGACGCCCCAGCCGACCGTTTCAGGGCGGACGGGGATGTTGCCGGACATCGCTTTGCGGGCCGTTTCACCTCGTCGTTCCGCTCGTTGATGGAGTGCACGTGGCTGCGCAGGGCAAGAAATGACTTTGTGCCGTTTTGGTTCGAAGAATCCCCGGCGAGGCCCCGAAAAAAGACTTCGGAACGACAGGAAGAAGTCCTCGCACACCGAATTCAGTGCGCGAGGAGAGGAGATAACGATGATCACCTGGGTACTCACGCAAGAGCCGACCGCAGCGGTGAAGCGCGCGCTCGAGATCCTCGAAGAGCGTGTCGGTTCCGACGCCGAGGTCATGTGGCTCTGCCCCGAGATCGCCGAACCCGTCCAGGAGTAGCGCCTACGGTTTCTGCGCCTCGCGGCGCTTTCGCTCTGCGCGACGCTCTGCTTCCAATCGTTCCAGATCGACTTCCGAGAAATCCACGTACTTCATGAACTCCGCCACCGTCTTGTGGCCTGCCACGTCCGCAATCTGTTTGTACATTTCGTGCGCAATTGCGCGATAGCTACGATGGCCTTGTGGACTGCTGCGCAACTCGATCACGTGCATTGCTTCGCGCGCGTTCATCTGCATGACGTATCGAATCTTGTAGGCCATCGCGACCGCGTACTGCGCCTGATCGGGTAGATCCCGCTCGATCGTCGCCCACAGCCCGGCGCTCTTCTCCATCGCTTCGTCGAACGGTCCGCCGAAGCCGGCGTCGTCCGCTTCCGGCGGCCGGTCGTATCCGTGTCGTGCCGTGAGCGGTTGCCAATCGATCGTGAGCATGCGGTGACGCTGCAGGTCGCGGAACGCGCCGTAGTCGCTGAGCACGTCGAACCGGTACCACACGCGTTCGAGCGCGCGTCCCGGGCGATGGCGGCGATTCTTCCTGTCGCCGACGTATGCGCGCATAACGCTCATCTTGTCGTCGGCGCTCATCTTCTTTGCGACGTCGAGCAGCTGTTGCTCGGGGAGCGTGCTGCTTTCGTACAGCATCGCTGCGACGAGCGCGTCGTCGGCGTCGGGCTCCCACGCGGTCAGGGTGACCGCGGGCGCGTCGTGCGGTGTCTCGTCGTGCAGCAACCGCGTTGCGACCTCGCGCGTCGCGTCGCGCGCTCCTTCGAAATATTCCGACCACACACCGCCGCGATCCGGCTGGTCGATGCGAACGAGGAAGCTGGGAATGACGTGCCGAAGCTGCCGCAGCATGCTCGCGCTCGCGTCGCGCGCCTCGCTCAACGGGCTGGCGTTCATCTTCAGCAGCATCTGCTCGTAGGATTGACCGCTCGCATAGATGCCGACGTTGCTCACCGTCGCGGCCGGCAGGATCCCCCTGAGGGCGTCGAGCGCCTTCGCCTTGATCGTCGCGTTGTAGACGCGGTCGGGGTCGCCCGCCTCTTGCGGGAATTGTTTTCGGAACCACTCCACCGTCGGCTTGATCAGCCCGGCGTAGGTCTCGAACAACGCGTCGAGCGTCGCCGTATATTCGCGCGCATGCGGGCCGGCCATGATGTCGGGCTCTTCGTAATAGCGCCATCGCCCGCCGGGCTTGTCGTCGTAGCCGACGTAGCGCGTCGATTGCTCCAGATACCCGGCGAGCCGGCCGCGCTCGAGAACCTTGGTGAGCACGTTGCTCGCTTGCTCGACGGCGATGTGCGCGCCTCCGAGCTGGGCCACGGAGTCATCGCCGTACTCGATGAAGATACGGTCATAGAGCTCCGCCGCCTTCGCGGCGCCGGCCTGGACGTCGTCGGGCAGCGCTTCCCCTTGGTAGAACTCGTCGAGGAACAATCGCCGGAGCGACTTCGCGGTTCGGGAGTAGCGAGCGAACAGCGCTCCCTTGACGACCTCGGGCAGGTTCGTGAGCGCGAACACCGGCCCCTCGACGTCGGTGAAGTAGCGCGCGAGGATCTCGCGCTCGTCGGGCGTGAACTGCTCTTTCACGTATGGGTGGGTCATCGTTGCGGCATCTTACCCGGGGGGTGTGACAATCCATCCGGCGGCGGTGCTTACCGCGTCGGCCCGTTCTCGTTGTAGGGGACGGTGAACATGGTGTCGTCCTCGCTGCCGCACGGCGCCGAGCGTTGGTATTCGGTCACGACCCATTGCTTGCCGTCGAGGTTCTCGGCGCGGAACGACGCGACGACGTTGGCGCCTCGGTCGAGCGCATCGACGACCGACGCTCTCCCCGGCTCATAGGCGCGTTCGCGCAGGCTTGACCCGTCCACATGACGCGCCGCCGCAGACAATGCGGTCGGCGCTCCGCGCAATTCGAGCGATCCGTACGTGACGAAGCCCGCTTGCACGCACTCGCCCGGACGTGCCTCGACACGCAACGTCCGGTCGGCGCTTCCCGCCGCTCCCCCGGCTCCGATCGCGTACGTGAACGCGACCGCTACGAACCCGACCAACACTCCGAGAACTCTTCGCATTGGTGTTTCGCTCCTCAGTAGGCGGCGTTGGCGGACGAAATGTCCTCCGACGTGTTGGGTGTGCGCTGCCGTTCCGTTCCGGCATGCACGATCGAGCACATCGTGGCCCGGCTGTTGCTGTTCGGGCACGCGGCATCGCCGGACCCGAGGTCGCCGAGCACGAGCAGGTGTCCGGCTTCGTGTGCGATCACGCTCCACAAGTCGTACCGGTTGGAAGGCGCGTCTCCGCTGCAGCCGGGGTAGTAGTACGGCTCCTGCTGATCGAGATGCACGTGACCTTCGGTCGTGATGACCGAATGCCCGTCGCTTCCGGTGCTTGCAAGCCATCCGTGGGTGAGCGCCAGCGCGCCGCCGAAGCCGTCGAGCGTGGACCACGCGACGTGGCCGGGCGCGTGGTTCTGGGCGCTCAGCCCGTGATACACGAACCGCGCGCTCGTGTAGTAGTTCCAGGAGTAGTTGGCGCTCCTGGCGGTCGCGCAGCTCACGATCGCCGGAATGTTGTCGTTCGTGTTCGCCCCGGCCCACACGTCGATCGAATCGTGATGATGCCAGCGGCGTCCGTCGTGGCGCGCCGGCCAGTTGTGATTCGCGTGCGCGGTGACCGTTGCGCCGAGCACAGCCGCGACGATCGCGCCGAGCAACGCATCTCGTGCAAGAGAGCCGCGTCTCATCTTTTCTCCTCCGCTTGTCGCTTGCGCGCGTTGTTGCAGACGGCGACGGAAGCTACAAACGAAGTGCGCGCAACACAACAGCTAAATCGTCGCGCACGCCGCAACGACCGCGGCCGGGTCAGAAAT
>JBIOWR010000027.1:0-13686 GCA_044868775.1 Actinomycetota bacterium | reverse complement strand
CCCCCCCCACGCCTCGACGATGCCGTCGACGTACTCCTGCGGGGCGAGGCCCTGCTCCGCGGCGACGCGCGCGACCTTCGACGCGTGCTCGTCGACGCCGGTGAGGAGGAACGTCTCACGTCCGCGCTGTCGCTGATGGCGAGCGAAGACGTCCGCGGCCACGGTCGTGTAGGCGTGGCCGATGTGCGGCACGTCGTTCACGTAATAGATCGGGGTGGTGACGTAGAAGGTCTCGCTCACTTCCGGCTCCCATCTCGGGGGCGCCCCTGCTTTGACGGGGGCGCCCGTCCGGAGAGGATAATCGACGCCGCAGAAGGCAAGCGCCGCACTTCCAGGAGGGGCGAGGTGGACCGAACGACCGGCGTCAGTCGCAAGGTGGACGATCTCGGTCGCATCGTGCTCCCGTCCGAGCTTCGGAAGTCATTCGACATCCGCGAAGGGGACCTCGTGGAGATCGCCGTGGAGGACGAGCGCATCGTGCTCTCCAAACGCAGGGACGCGTGCGCGTTCTGCCGCGGCACCGAAGGCCTCCGCCGCTTCCGCGACCACATGATCTGCGCGAGCTGCCTGACGGAGCTGAAGCGCTTCTAGGGCAACAACTCGAACGTCTTGACGTGGCGCGGTTGGATCACGCGGAAATGACGGCGATCGAGCGTCGCGATGCGTCGCTCGCCGAGGCGCTCGGCGAGCGCGACGATCGTCGCGTCCACGTAGCCCAGGTCGAGGTCGCGATACCGCGCGATGATCTCTGCCGCTCGAACTCGGTCGTCTTGCCCGATCGGCTCGACCACGAGGCTCCCTTCGTCGAGGCCGCGAAGGAACGCCATCTCGACGTCGACGCCGAAGCGTTTGGCGATGAGCCAATCCGCCTCTACGACAACCGATTCGGGAACGACCCTCGGCTCTCGAACGCCGAGGATCTCCACCGCCGCCTCGTGCGCAGGTTCGTCCGAGTCGACCGCCGCAATGAGGATGCCGGTATCGATGATCACGCGCTGCGCGTCCGCTTCCCCTTGGCCGTCGACGGCTTGCGTCCCATGACCTCGGGGAGCTTCGCGAGCATGATCCGCTCGATCTCCTCGTCCACGCGAGCCGCCACCGGACGACGATTCCCGCCTTGCGCAATACCCACGAACGACGGAACGTCGGACGTGGGGAACGACGCGAGGTAGACGGCGAGGGCTTCGCGCACGATCGCGGACACAGACCGGTTCGACCGGCGTGCCTCGTACGAGACGCGGGACGCGAGACTGGCCGGAAGCGACACGGTGGTGCGCTCGGTTCTCTCGGTTTGCTCGTTGTTCGCGTTCATGATGCGTATGAGTATGCATCATATTGGTGGACTGTGCAAACCGGCGGAACGTCGCGTTCGAGGCGGCGCTTTTTTAAGAGGCGCTTGCGGCGCGGGCGCGCCTACAGGCCGGCGTCGATCGCGGCTTGGTAGGCCACCTTCTTGGGGACGCCGGCTTCGGAGGCAGCTTGGGCGACGGCCTCCTTCTTGGGGACTCCCTCTTCGATCAGCTCTCCGATCCGTTGAGAGAGTGCCGCCGGATCGGCCGACCGCGCGGCGCGCTCGGCTCCGGCGACGACGAGCGTGATCTCACCGCGCGCGCCGCGCTCCCGCACGCTCTTCGCCAGCTCGCCGAGGGTGGTGACGACGATCTCTTCGTGCACCTTCGTCAGCTCGCGCGCGAGCGCGACGCGGCGGTCGCCGAACGCGCCGAGCATGTCGTCGAGCGTGTCGTCGAGGCGGTGGGGCGCCTCGAAGAAGACCAAGGTGCGTTCGTCCGCCGCGAGCGCGGCCAGACGGCGGCGCCGCGCGCCGCCGGATCGGGGCAGGAAGCCTTCGAAGACGAACCGGGCGCTCGGCAAGCCCGACGCGACGAGGGCGGCCACGGCGGCGGACGGACCTGGGAGCACCTCGACGTGCACGCCCGCCTCGCGACATGCGGCGACGAGGCGCTGGCCGGGATCGGAGATGCCGGGCGTCCCGGCGTCGGTCACCAAGGCGACGCGCTCTCCGGCAGCGATCCGGCGCACCAGCTCTGGGGTCTGCTTCCGTTCGTTCGGCCCGTTGTAGGCGACCAACCGCGCGTGCGACCCGGCCATAACGGCAAGCTTGCGGCTCACCCGGGTGTCCTCACACGCGATCACGTCCGCCGCGGCGAGCGCGCGAAGCGCCCGAGGGGAGATGTCCTCGAGGTTGCCGATCGGCGTCGCGACGATCGAGAGAGAGCCGGCCATGCGCTCCTATACTGTACGCGGCCGCGAACGGCTCACCGACGCGTGGACACGTCCGAGACCGCACTTTCCGCTCCCCCGCCCCTGACCGACGCCGGCTCGGGGGTCGCTTCGCGGTTCGCCTCTCTCCCGGAATGGCTCGTCGTCGGCGTGATCACGCTCGTTTCGGGGTTCGTTCGGTTCTGGAGGCTGAGCGTCCCGCACTCGATCATCCCGCTGGACGAGACCTACTACGCGAAGGACGCGTACGCGTACCTCCAGAACGGGGTCGAGGGCGGGTTCGCGGTGCACCCTCCGGTCGGGAAATGGCTCATCGCCGGGGGCATCAAGATCTTCGGGTACCGGCCGTTCGGCTGGCGCGCGGCGGCGGCGCTGTTCGGCACGCTCGCAATCCTCGTCATCTATCTCATCGCGAAGCGGCTGTGGGGAACGCGGTTCGCGGCGGTCACCGCGTCGATATCGCTCGCCAGCGACGGGCTGTTCTTCGTGCAGTCGCGGATCGCGATGCTCGACATCTTCCTTGCGTTCTTCGTGCTGCTCGCGTTCTGGTTCATGGTGGAGGATCGCGAGCGCACCGCGCCCGATCATCGCGGCTTCCGATGGTGGCGCATCGCGGCCGGCATCGCGTGGGGGCTCGCGGGCGCCACGAAGTGGGCCGCCGCGCCCCCGTTGATCGCCGCTGCGGCCGTTGCGTTCGTGTGGGAGATCTTGCGCTTGCGCCGGCGCCAGCTCGAAGCGTTGGAGACGCACCGCCGTGCGGTCGAGGCGCACTTCGCCGAGCCGGTGTCACCGGAGACGTACGTGCCGGCGCCGCCTGCGCCGCCGCCGTTCGCGATCGACGAGCTGTTGTGGCAAGGAGTGAAGATCGCAACGACGTTCGTGTTGCTCCCGCTGACCGTGTACGTCGCTTCGTACACGCCGTGGTTTCTCTCCACGAAGCGATACGTGCCGCCGCGATGCGACGTGGATCAGACCGACGCGGCCGTGTCGCGCGGCGGGGTTCATTTCTGGCTGTGCTACCAGCGCGAGATCAAGGACTATCACCTCGGCCTCGACTCGGTGAAGGACGACGGCACGCCGGTGCACCCGTACATGTCGCGAGCGTGGAGCTGGCCGTGGATCGGGAGACCGGCCGCCCACTACTTCTCGCAAGAGCACGAAGGCAACACCAACATCAACTCCGAGATCGTCGGCATCCCGAACCCGATCGTGTGGTGGACGGCGTTCTTCATCGGCATCCCGATGTTGCTGTGGTGGTCGTTGCGGCGCGATCCGACCGCAGGGTTGTTGATCGTGATGATCGCGTCGCTGTACTTACCGTGGCTCGTGACGACGCGGCCGCTGTTCATGTTCTACATGACGCCGGCGGTGCCGTTCCTCGTGCTGGCGGTCACGCACGTGGTCCATCGCGTCGTCACGCGTTGGCCCGCCGTCGTCCCGGTGGCGTCGGCGTACGTAGCGCTGGCGGTGGTCGGCTTCGCGTACTTCTACCCCGTGCTGGCCGCGTATCCGATCCCGGAGGGAGGCCTGTTCGGATGGCGTGGCCGCATGTGGGGGCAGACGGATTGCACCTCCAAGGGCGTGAAGCTGTGGTGCTGGATCTAAGCCGGCGCCCGCGCTTGCGGGCGGCGCCGTACGCCGACGTGGGTTTTTGACCGGACCCTAGAAACGGACCAGGCCGGCTGGCGCCGGCCCGGGTCCGCCCTGGCGAGAGGTCTTTGAGACCGAAATTTCGACGGCCGGAACGGCATTCCTTCCCAAGGGTGAGATTTCCGGTCAAAGACCGGCAAAGCTTCGTCCGAATCGGGGCTACCCACGTTCGGGTGCGCTCGCTACAGTGGTGCGCCTATGCGTCTGGAAGGGAAGGTCGCGCTCGTCACCGGCGGAGCCTCGGGGCTCGGCCGGGCCACGGTTGAAACGCTGCTCGACGGCGGAGCCTCCGTGGTCATCGCCGACCTCGAAAGCTCCCAGGGCGAGACCGTCGCCAAAGAGCTGGGCGACCGGGCCCGATTCTCTCCCACCGACGTCACCTCGCCCGAGGACGTATCAACCGCGGTCGAGACCGCAGCACGTGAGTTCGGAGGTCTCCAGATCGCGGTGAACTGCGCCGGGATCGGGTGGGCGCAACGCACGATCACGCCCGGCGGGCCACACGACCTCGGCGTCTTCGCAAAGGTCGTCGAGGTCAACTTGATCGGCACGTTCAACGTGATCCGGCTCGCGGCGGAGAAGATGAACGCCGGCGAGCCGATCGACGGCGAGCGCGGCGTCATCGTCAACACCGCCTCGGTCGCCGCGTTCGATGGACAGATTGGCCAAGCGGCCTACTCCGCATCCAAAGGCGGCGTTGTCTCGCTCACGCTTCCGATAGCGCGCGACCTGGCGGGGCGCCAGATCCGGTGTGTCACGATCGCGCCGGGCACCTTCGACACGCCGATGCTCGCACTGCTTCCGGACGAGGCGCGGCAAGCGCTGGCGGATCAGATTCCGCACCCGCGCCGCCTCGGCAGTCCGGCCGAGTACGCAGCGCTGGTGAGACACGTCGTCGAGAACCCGTACATCAACGGGGAGACGATCCGTCTCGACGGCGCTCTCCGCATGCCACCAAAATGACCCGCGCGTTCTCACGACGATTCACGGCCACGCTCACCGTGGCGCTCTGCGTCGCGCTCGGTCCAATGGCGGTCGCACACGCTCAGGAGCCGGCATCGCCATCGCCCTCGCCCACCCCGGTCGCACCGACATTGCAACCATCTCCGAGCCCGAGCGCGTCGCCCACTCCGACCAAACAAGATCGCGTGGAAGCCGCGCGCCGCCAGCTCCGCAGCGAGAACGGCGACTTGCTCACGCTCCTCAAGAAAGGCGACGAGCTGCGCGGCGTGATCGACGAAGCCATCCGGCACATCGCCGTGCAACGCCAGAAAGCCGAGGACCGTCTGGTCGAGGCGCGCGCGCTCGCAGCGAAAGCAGCGCAGGAGGTGCGCCGAATCGAGGCCGCGCTGAAGCTCGCGATCGCCGACCTCGCGCGGCAAAAGATCGTCCTCAACGAACGCGCGGCGTCCATGTACATCATCGGTCCGCAGGGATACCTGCCCGCGATGCTCGGCGCGCGCGACATCAACGACGCCCTCGCCGCCGCCGAGTACGGGCGGCGCGCGCTGCAATACGAAGCCGACGCGGTGATCGCGTTCCGCAAGGCCGAGGCGAAGGTGCGCGCCAAGACGATCGAGCTGCGCGCACGCAAGCGCGCGCTCGACACGCAGGTGCGCGCGGCCGAGGAGGAAGCGAAGGCGCTGAAAGAGCTGCAAAAGCGGCAGTGGGAGATTCGCAACAGCCTCTTCACGAAGATGGGCGCGAACGTCGAGGCGTTGTCGAAGCTGTTGGGTTCCGACAACCCGTTCGGAGCGATCATCGCCTCGTACACCACCGCGGGCTCGGGCTTCACCGACCTCATCAACGAAGCGCAAACGGGCCAGCGCAAGGCTCGATTCGTGAACGACTGGCTGAAGCGGCCGGTGGCCGGACCCGTCTCGTCGGCGTACGGCTATCGCATCCATCCGATCTACGGCTACGTCTCGTTCCACACCGGCATCGACGTCTCGTCGGACGAATGGACCGCGATCCATCCGGCGCAAGCCGGGACCGTCATCGACGCCGGCTACTTCGGCGCGTTCGGCAACACGGTGATCGTCGATCACGGCAATCACATCGCAACCATCTATGCGCATCTGTCCTCGATCCTGGTCGCGGCGGGAGATCGCGTGAAGCTCACGACGATCATCGGGCGCGTTGGATCGACCGGATGGAGCACGGGACCGCACCTGCACTTCGAAGTTCGGATGAACGGGAAGCCGGACGAGCCCACTCACTGGCTGTAAATCGTCTCCGGTTCCCGGGGGTAAGGCGAGCTCGAAGAGTAGTCTTGTGGCGCGCATGGAGACGAGGGATCGAGTGAGCCGGCGGCGCGTTCGCGCTCGGTTCGCCGTTCCGATGGCGCGCATCGCGGGATTCCTGTCGCGGCGGCTGGGCTTGGGCGGCGGCAGCTCCATCCCCGGCGTGATCGTCGACCGGCTCGATCCCGGATTCGTCGCGCGTCGCGTCGCGCGGCTGACCGGCGGCACCGTTGCGATCTCCGGAACGAACGGCAAGACGACCACGACGTCGATGATCCGCGCGATCCTCGCCGCCGCGGGCAACGACACGGTCTCCAACGAGACGGGCGCGAACATGATGCGCGGCGTGTCGACCGCGTTGCTGAACGCTCCCACCGAGGCAACCGTGGGCGTGTTCGAGATCGACGAAGCGTGGATGGTGAAGCTCGTTCCGGTGCTCAAGCCTCGCGTCGTGGTGCTCACGAACGTGTTCCGCGATCAGCTCGATCGATTCGGCGAGGCGGAGTCGGTCGCCAAGCTGCTCGCGCGCGCGGCGGTCGATCTGCCGGCGGACTCCAAGGTGGTCGTGAACGCGGACGACCCGCTGCTGTGGTTCGCTTTGCGGGAGCGGGACCCGGTCGGGTTCGGCGTACGCCCGCTCGTTCCGGTGCAAGCGTCGCATCGCGGCGACGCCGAGCCGGAGACGTGCCCGCGCTGCGGCGCCGCGGTCGTGTACGAGATGCGCACGATCGCGCACCTCGGCCGGTGCGCCTGCGTGGAGTGCGGATGGGCGTCGGCCGCGCCCGAGTTCGAGGCGCGCGTCGTCGAAGGAACCGGCCTCGGACCGATGACCGTGGAGATCGCCGGGGAGACCGTCGAGCTTCAGCTCGGCGGCATCTACAACGCGTACAACGCCGCCGCCGCGATCGCCGCGACCGCACAGCTCGGTGTGCCGGTGCCGGTCGCTGTTGCTGCGCTCGGTGCGTTCAAGCCGCGGTTCGGCCGCTCAGAGGACTTCGTCGTGGACGGGCGCCCGGTGCGACTCGTGCTCGCCAAGAACCCCGCCGGCGCGAGCGCGGTGGTGCGCGAGCTCGCCAACGACCCCACCGTGGGCGCGGTCGTGGTCGCGGTGTCGGATCAGATCGCGGACGGGCGCGACATCTCCTGGATCTGGGACGTCGACCACGAGCGGCTCGCGGCGACCGAGTTGCCGCTCGTGCCGGCCGGCCGTCGCGCGGCCGACGTCGCGGTGCGATTGAAGTACGCGGGCGCGACGCCGGCGCCCGCCGAAACGGAACCGCTGTCGGCGATCCGGTCGGCGCTCGCGCATTGCCCGGTCGGAAAGACGACGGTCGTGCTCGCAACGTACACGGCGATGCTCGACGTGCGCCGCGCGGTGTCGCGCAGCCGGTCGCAACGGCTCGTCGACGCAATGCCCGCCTCGTGACCGATCTCGTCATCGTCCACCTGTACCCCGACCTGCTGCGCACGTACGGGGATCGCGGCAACGTCGTCGCGTTGCAGAAGCGCGCGGAGTGGCGTGGGTTTCGCGTGCGCATCGACGACGTGTCGATCGGCGCGCGCATTCCCGGCGACGCCGACGTCGTGCTGATCGGCGGCGGGTCCGATCGCATCCAGGAGATCGTCGGCCCGGACATGTCCGGCCGCGGCGGCGAGCTTTCCGATGCGAGCGCGCGCGGCGCGGTCGTGGTCGGCATCTGCGGCGGCTTTCAGTTGCTCGGCCGGCATTACGTGGCCGCGGACGGAACCTCCATCGAAGGACTCGGCCTGCTCGACGTGACCACTGAAGGAGAGAAGGGGCGCGGCCGCATCATCGGGCGCGTGCACGCTCGCGCCGCGATCGACGGTCGGTCGTTCGACCTGTTCGGGTTCGAGAACCACGGAGGCCGGACGATGCTCGGCGCGTCGGCACGGCCGCTCGCGTTCGTTCCGCGCGGTCAGGGCAACAACGGCGTCGATCGCACCGAAGGCGCGGTGCAGGGCAACTTCGTCGGGACGTACCTGCACGGGCCGGTGCTGCCGGCCAACCCCGATCTCGCCGACGCGTTGCTCGAACGCGCGCTCGCGCGTGTGCTCGAGGGAACGCCGTTGCCCCGGCTCGACAATTCCTTGGAGGAAGCCGCGCACACCGAGGCGCGCAAGCGGAAGCGCTAGCGGGCGCTATCGATACCGGTAGATGATGCGCGCGCGATTGAGGTCGTACGGGCTGAACTCGACCTTCACGCGGTCGCCGGGAAGGATGCGAATGTAGTTCTTGCGCATCTTCCCGGAGATGTGCCCGAGCACGAGGTGCTGGTTGTCGAGCTCGATACGGAACATCACGTTGGGCAGCGCTTCGACGACCGTGCCCTCCATCTCGATCGTCTGCTCTTTCTCGGGACCGCTGCGCGCGAGCTGCTTCTCCTTCTGGATCATGCGCTGCTGCATGCGCTGAGCGCGGGATGCACGCTTCTGGCCCGGCGCCGGTTTGGGACGCGGGCCTTGCTGCTGCATCGGTCTCTTGTGCGGCCTGGCCATGATGTCTGCGGGATTGTACCGGGAGGTGCCGACCGTTCGCTCAGAAGCCGTCGATCGGTCGCAGCTGCTCGGTGTCGAGCGCCCACTCGTACGCCCACGCACGCACGCCTTCGAGCGTGACGACCTCGCGCCGACGGTACTCGAGCCCTTCCTCCTCGATCTCGTCCATGATCGCGGTGACCTGTGCGGCGTTGGGGATCGCCACGTACAGCAGCATCCCTTCGATCTCGTCGTCGCCTTCGAAAAGCGCCGCGGGGTAGCCGAGGCCGGTGTCGTACAGCGAGCCCTTGACCTTGCTCGGCTCCCAGTACGAGACGAGGCTGGAGACGCGGCCCCAGTACAGGCCGTCCGGCTTGAGGGTGCCGTAGACGAAGTACGCCGTCATGCCGAGCGTTTGGCTCATCCTCCGATGATGCCAAAATGAGGGCATGCATTCGAGTCTCGGCGCGGTGGCGGAGTGGATTCGCTCCTCCGGGTCCATCGTCGCGCTCACCGGAGCCGGTATCTCCACGGAGTCGGGCATCCCGGATTTCCGCGGGCCCAACGGGCTGTGGACCAAGAATCCCTCCGCGGAGAAGCTCTCGTCGTTGCAGCACTACATGACGGATCGCACCGTGCGCGTCGAGGCGTGGAGAGCGAGACTCGGCCACGGCGCGTGGAGCGCTCAACCGAACAGCGGCCATCACGCACTCGTCGCGCTCGAGCGCGCCGGCAAGCTCCACACGCTCGTGACCCAGAACGTCGACGGCTTGCACCAGCGCGCCGGGTCGTCTTTCGACAAGGTCGTCGAGATCCACGGCACCATGCGCGAGGTGGTGTGCATGTCGTGCGGCGACCGCGCGCCGATGGAGCGCGCTCTCGACCGCGTGCGCGCCGGCGAGGACGACCCGCCGTGCCGCACGTGTGGGGGCATCCTCAAGTCGGCGACGATCTCGTTCGGGCAAGCGCTCGTGCAAGACGACATGGAGCGTGCGCAACGCGCGGCCGGCGCATGCGATCTCTTCCTTGCGATCGGCACGTCGCTGCAGGTCTATCCGGTGGCGTTCCTGCCGGAGATCGCGGTGCGCGCCGGCGCGCGTTTCGTGATCGTCAACGCCGAGCCCACGCCGTACGACGGCATCGCCGACGCCGTCTTCACCGAACCGATCGGCGACGTCTTGCCGCGACTCGTGGAGATCGGGCTCTAGAGCTCGCGCGGGTCGCCGCGGTCGGGGTCGATGCGATAGCGCTCGATCGCGTCCTGCACGACGTCGGCTTTGAGATCGCCGCGACGCGATAGCGATGCGAGCGTCGCCACGACGACGTGCTCCGCGTCGACCTCGAAGTGGCGGCGCAACGCCTCGCGCGTGTCGGAGCGGCCGTACCCGTCGGTTCCCAGGGCCACGTACGTGGACGGCACCCACGACGCGATCATGTCCGGCACGGCCTTGATGTAATCACTCGCCGCGATCACCGGGCCCTCGATCCCTTCCAGCGCGCGCGAGACGTACGGAACTTGCGGCGCCTCCTTGGGATGCAACCGGTTCCAGCGCTCCGCCGTCAGCGCGTCCTCGCGCAAGAGCTTGAAGCTCGTCGCGCTCCACACGTCGGCAGCCACGTCCCAGTCGGACGCGAGCATCTCCTGCGCGCGCAGCACTTGCGTCGCGAGGATCGACCCGCTGCCGATCAGCACCGCGTGGTGTTTCTCGCCGTTCGACGGCGCCGGACGCATCTTGTACAGCCCGCGCACGATGCCTTCGTCGATGTCGGCCGGCTTCGCCGGCATCGGATAGTTCTCGTTGTAGAGCGTCAGGTAATAGAAGACGTCCTCGCCCTCGCCGATCATCCGCCGAAGGCCTTCGCGCACGATCGCGGCGATCTCGTACGCGAACGCCGGGTCGTACACCATGCAGTTCGGCACCACCGACGCGAGCAGCGGCGAGTGTCCGTCCTCGTGCTGCAACCCTTCGCCGTTCAACGTCGTGCGCCCCGCGGTGCACCCGAGCAGGAACCCGCGCCCGCGGGAGTCGCCGAACGACCAGATGAGATCGGCCACGCGCTGGAAGCCGAACATCGAATAGAACATGAAGAACGGAATCATGTGCTCGCCGTGCGTCGCGTATGCGGTTCCCGCAGCGGTGGCCGACGCCATCGATCCCGCTTCGGTGATGCCCTCCTCCAGGATCTGGCCCTTCGTCGACTCCTTGTACGACAACAGCATCTTCGCGTCGACGGGTTCGTAGAGCTGTCCCAGCGGCGAGTAGATCATGTACTCCTTGAACAACGACTCGACGCCGAACGTGCGCGCCTCGTCGGGGATGATCGGCACGACGCGCGGACCGAACTCCTTGTCGCGCAAGAAATCGCGCAGCAATCGCACGAAGGCCATCGTCGTGGACGCGGCTTGCGTCCCCGACCCGGTGTCGAACGCGGCGTACGGCTTGTCGTCGGGCAATCGCAAAGGCTTCGCGCGCACGCGCCGCTCGGGCAGGAACCCGCCCAGCGCGCGGCGCCGCGCGAGCAAGTACTGGATCTCGTCGGACTCGGCCGGCGGCCGGTAGAACGGCGGCTCCTCTCCACTCAGTTGCTTCTCGGAGATCGGGAGCTCCAAGCGCTCGGCGAACCGGCGCAGCTCTTCCTCCCCCATCTTCTTGATCTGGTGCGTCGCGTTGCGCGCCTCGACCTCGGTGCCGAGCGCCCAGCCCTTCACCGTCTTGGCGAGGATCACCGTCGGCGCGTCGCGCAGCTCCACGGCGACTTGGTACGCGGCGTACAGCTTGCGATAGTCGTGCCCGCCGCGACGCAGCTTCCACAGCTCCTCGTCGCTCAAGTGCTCCACCATCTTGCGCAAGCGCGGGTCCGGGCCGAAGAAGTGCTCGCGAATGTAACCGCCCGACTCGACGCTGTATCGCTGGAACTCGCCGTCGAGCGTCGTGTTCATCTTGTTGACGAGCACGCCGTCCACGTCCCGCGCGAGCAAGTCGTCCCACTCGCGTCCCCATACGACCTTGATCACGTGCCAGCCCGCGCCGCGGAACAACGCCTCCAGCTCTTGAATGATCTTGCCGTTGCCGCGCACCGGTCCGTCGAGGCGCTGCAAGTTGCAGTTGACGACCCAGATCAAGTTGTCGAGGCGTTCGCGCGCCGCGAGGTGCACCGCGCCCGACGACTCGGGCTCGTCCATCTCGCCGTCGCCGAGGAACGCCCATACGCGTTGCTGCGACGTGTCCTTGATCCCTCGATCGTCGAGGTACTTGTCGAACCGCGCTTGATAGATGGAGTTGATCGCGCCGAGCCCCATCGACACCGTCGGGAACTCCCAGAAATCGGGCTTGAGTCGCGGGTGCGGGTACGACGACAGCCCTTCCCAGAACGCTTCGCGCCGGAAGTGCTCGAGGTGCTCGGTGGTGAGCCGTCCTTCGAGGAACGCGCGCGCGTAGATGCCCGGCGCCGCGTGTCCCTGGAAGAAGACGTGATCGCCGCCGCCGGGATGATCCTTGCCGCGGAAGAAGTGATTGAAGCCCACCTCGTACAGCGACGCAGCGCTGGCGTACGTCGCCAGGTGGCCGCCGATGCCGGCGAACAGCTTGTTCGCGCGCAACACCATGACCGCCGCGTTCCAGCGAATCATGCGGCGCACCTTCAGCTCGAGCCGTTCGTCTCCCGGGAAGTACGGCTCCTGCTCGGGCGGGATCGAGTTGATGTAATCGGTGGAGACCATCGCGGGCAGCCCGATCTGCCGCTGCCGCGCGTGCATCAGGATGCGGTGGAGCAGGTACCGGCCGCGCGCCTTGCCGGCCGTGTCGATGACGTCGTCCAGCGCCTCGATCCATTCCGCCGTCTCTTCGGGGTACGGATCCGGCAATTGATCCTTGAAGTGGTCGTACATGGACGATCCCCTTCCCACTCCGGCACGTTTCGATCCACAGTATGACGCAGCGCAACATGCAAGGGGAGGCTTTGCGCACCGTTAGGAGCAACCCAACCCCTACACTAGCCCGATTGGGGCATGGACCACGGAGTGTTCACGCTATGTAATGCTTGGGTGGCATTGCGTGGGGACTTCCTGACCGTCGTCGAAGAATCTCGCTTGTTGCTCGACCTGAGCCGTGAGGTTACCGGCTCACTGGATCTGCAAGAGGTTCTCGACAAGAGCCTGAGCGCGCTGAGAAAGCTCATCGACTTCGGCGGCGGCGCCATTCAGCTCATCGACGACGGCGCCCTCGTCGCCGCTGCCACCGATCCGCCGGCGTCCGAAGATGCCAAGAATCTCCGCATCCCGGTGGGTCAGGGCGTATCCGGCACGATCGCCAAGACGTGCGAGCCCATCTACATCCCCGACATCACGATCGATCCACGCGTGCACTGGCGCGGCCGCACCGACGGCGTGAGCGGAGGGGTGCGAAGCTATTTCGGCGCGCCGTTGATCATGCGCGGCCAAGCGATCGGCGTCGTGCAGATCGACGCGCCGCGCGTGGACGCGTTCACGCAAGAGTCGCGCGCGCTCGTGCTCGCGTTCCTCCCGACGATCGCCGCCGCCGTGCAGAACGCGCAGACGTACGAGCACGAGCAGCAAACGGTGCGCGAGCTGCGCGAGGCAGAACGCTTGCACACCGACTTCCTCGCTGTCGTCTCGCACGAGCTTCGCACGCCGCTGACGTCGCTCTCCGGTTTCGCGTCGCTGCTCGCCGAGCGCGTGGACTCGCTCGATCGCAACCTGATCGCCGAGTCGGGTCAGCGCATCTATCGCGCCGGGCAGCGCTTGGAGCGGTTGATCGCCGACATTCTCGACCTGTCGCGCATCGAGCACGGCGTGTTGCGCACGGTGCTCAGCCCGGTGCCGTGCGAGCCGCTGCTGCGCGAGGTCGCGGTCGACGTGCAAAAGACGCACGACGTCCGCTTCGACCTCTCGGCGCACGTGCCGCTCGTGGTCGCCGACCCGGACCGGCTGCGTCAAGTGTTCGCGAACCTCGTGGGCAACGCGGCGAAGTTCTCGCCGCCGGGAAGCGTCATCGAGATCACGGCGGTGCCGAACGCCGACACGGTCGAGGTGTCG
>JBIOWR010000026.1:0-7094 GCA_044868775.1 Actinomycetota bacterium | reverse complement strand
CCTGAAGGTCTCGAAGCAGGGCTCGACGCTGTCGGGCGTGATGGACGCGCTCGCGATTGCGGTGTCGATCGGGTTGCAGTATGGGGTGCCGCTCGAGACCTACGTTCAGAAGTTCATGAACATGCGGTTCGAGCCGTCGGGCATGACCGACGACCCGGACGTGCGGTTCGCGACGTCGATCCTCGACTACGTGTTCCGCCGTCTCGCGCTCGACCACCTGGACGAGGACGCGCGCGCGCGGGTGGGTATTCAGTCCACGGACGAGCGCCGCGAAGCGGTGAAGGGCACGAACGGTCACTCCACGGGCGACGTCACCAAGCCCGAGGCGCTGAAGCCCGACATCATCGCGTCGCCCGAGCTCAAGCCCAACCCCGAGCACACCGTCGAGGTGAAGTATTCGGACGCACCGCTTTGCTACAACTGCGGCAACAAGATGCGTCCGGCCGGGTCGTGCTTCGTGTGCGAAGGCTGCGGCTCGACCAGCGGCTGCTCGTAAGCACCGGATGTGCGCGCCCCCGGCCCGGCGCGACCGCGGGCCGGGGGCGCCGCCAGGACTCTTTTATGGCAGATTTTCGAACACTTGGCGGAGCGCCACGAGAAGCTACGTGGCACGAACGAGAGCTGCGACGTCAGTTCGAGAGCGCAGGCGTGTCCGACGTTCTGCTGGACCCTGACAACGCTCCGAGAGAATTTTGGCAGGCGCTTCTCGCTGCCAGTGACAAGCACCTGTTGAATTCACATCCCACGATGACCACGTACTTCAATCAGTGGTCCACGTGGATGGACGAAGTTCGCTTCGGGATTGGTTGGTCGCGAGTCGAGTGGCCGCAACGAGCCTATGCAAGTGTGGTTCTCTATGGCGGCTTTCCGCTTTCGCCAAGTCGACTCGAGGAAGTACCAACCAGCTCTCGTCTCGCTGCCGTCGAGCATTTGATCGACCTTCGCCCTGGCGGCCGCGAAGCATTTGTGGATGCCGTCAACCAGCGGGCTCGACACTTTCGTGTTGGTTTGGCCATTGTCGGGTCGCGTTTTGTGTCAACAACCTCAGAGCATCTCCACACGGAAATCGTGCAGCCAACTCTCGTCTTGTTGGCAGACAGGCGGTACACCACTGTCGACGATCTCTACCGGAAGGCATTTGAGCGTGTGCTCTCCGGTGACCACTCAGGTGCTGTTACTGCTGCGAGTAGCGCAGTAGAAGAGATGCTGCGTCTGCGAACAGGGATATCAGGTCTTCGGCTAAAACCGTTGGCAGAAAAGGCTCGAAGTCAGGGTGTCATCATTCCGACGGTACGGCAGTTCATAACGAATCTCGATGCTCTTCGTCAGGAGAGCGACGCCCACGCTCCTGGGACAGATGATTTCGGCATCGCAATGCTCGCAGTGCATCTCACTGGGAGCATCCTGCTGCATCTAGCCGAAGGCGCGAGGCTGCCCTGACAAACCAAGCGTCTTCGAGTTGACAGTCGTTTCTTCCTTCCAAGGTCAAACTTCTAGGCAGGGGCTCCTGAAATAGCGCCCAACCAGTTCGTGGAGTGGGTCCGGCGGACGGTGCCGTCGCATCCTCCGTTTCGGCGGTTGCTCGAAGTGCAAGCGTTGCACGCCGGGGGAGACGCGCTCGTTGCGGTGGCGCTGGTCAACTCGTTGTTCTTCGACGTGCCGCTCGGCGAGGCTCGCGACAAGGTTGCGTTGTACCTGCTGCTGACGATGACGCCGTTCGCGGTGCTGTCGCCGCTCGTGGGGCCGTTGCTCGACCGGTTTCGCGGGTCGTACCGCATCGCGATCATCGGCGCGGCGGCGTTGCGGGCGGCGCTCGCGCTTCTGCTGTCGACGCGCATCGACCGGTTGTGGCTCTATCCGCTCGCGTTCGGCGCGCTCGTGCTGTCGCGCATTCACGGCGTGAGTCGCAGCGCGCTCGTGCCGGACGTGCGCCCGGACGACCAGACGCTGATGTGGGCGAACGGGTGGACGACGGTCGCGTCGGTCGTCGGGGGAGTGGTGCTGGCGATCCCGGGCGTCCTGTTGAACCAGTGGCCGGGCACCGGGACAACGCTGAAGCTGGCGATGGGGGTGTTCGGGATCGCGGCGGTCATCGCCTTCCGGCTGCCGGCCTTGCAGGGAACCGGAGTGCGGCGCGAGCAGGTGCACGACTTCCGCGCATTGCTCTCCCCGCGCATTCTCGCCGGGGGCATGGCGGCGGCCGCGACGCGCGCGGCGATCGGGTTCGTGGTGTTCTTCTTCGCGTTTGTGTTGCGCGCGCGGGGGGAGGCGGGGTTCGGCTTCGCGCTGGTGGTCGCTGCGGGAACGTTCGGAGGAGTGGCGGCCGCGATCGTTACCCCGCCGCTCCGGCGATGGCTGCACGAATCGGCGCTGCTCGTGATCGCGCCGCTCGCGGGCGCGGGCTTTGCGTTGTGGGGCGTGCCGGGGTTCTCATTGACGAAGGCCGCGGTCGTCGGCGGGGTGATGGGGCTGTCGGCCGGCATGGCGCGCCTCGCGTTCGACTCGTTGTTGCAGCAACACGCGCCGGAGCACGTGCGCGGCCGCACGTTCGCGCGCTACGAGACGATCTTCCAAGTGTTCTGGGTCGGCGGCGCCGGGCTGGCGACCGCGATTCCGTTCGGCGCGGAGAATGGTCTGCGTGCGATGGCGGCTATATGCTTCGCCGGCGTGGTCGCTTCCTTCTGGCGCTTTCTCCGGCACGAGCCGCGTCGCACGTCGAACGGCGACGTCGAGCCATGAGCGAAGTTCTCATCAAGCGCATCGACCTCACGTTGCCGGCGCCGGAACGCGCGCACGCCGGTGACGCCGGCGTCGACCTGCGATCCTCCGTCGATCTCGTGCTGCGCGCCGGCGAGCGGGCGACGATCCCGACCGGCATCGCGCTGGCGATCCCTCCCGGCTACGCCGGGTTCGTGCAGCCGCGGTCGGGGATGGCGTCCAAGCGCGGGCTCGGCATCGTGAACACGCCGGGGCTTATCGACTCGGGCTATCGCGGCGAGGTGAAGGTGATCGTGATCAACCTCGACCCGCGGGAGGTCATCGAAATCCATCGAGGAGACAAGATCGCGCAGATCGTCTTCCTGGAGGTTCCCGACCTGAAGCTGATCGAGGTAGACGAGCTGCCGCCGTCGGAGCGAGGCGAGCGCGGCTTCGGGTCCAGCGGGGTCTAACCGGGTGCCGACCGGGGTCCCGACCGGGGTGCCGACCGCCGCGGGGCCGCTGGTATAATCGGCGTTCGATTCACGCGGGCGTGGCTCAGTGGTAGAGCATCACCTTGCCAAGGTGAGGGTCGCCAGTTCGAATCTGGTCGCCCGCTCCGGTAGCGAACGCCGCCGTCTCGTTGTCACGAGACGGCGGCTCCCTTATCCGCTCCTTTCGAACCGCACCACGCGTATCGAGCCGAAGTCGCCGAGCGAGCGCGTCCGGTAGCCGCGTTGCTCGAAGCGTCGCTTGAGCAAGCCCTGATACGTGTGGATGCGGTTCGTGACGACGACGAATGCGTTCGCGTCTTGCAGGACGCGGCTCTCGAGGTCGAGGACGTATCTCGCCTCGGCATCGCTTACGCCGTACGGCAGCACGTACGCCGTCCCGCCAACCGGATACGCCGCCGCCGGCGCGAGCAGCCACGCGCGTTGCTCCGGATCGCGCAACGCCTCGACAGACCGGGCCTCGATGAAGTCGGTGCGAACGAGCACCGGCTCGCGCGCGCTCGCCACCGCCTGGGTCGTCGCCGCCATCGCGCCGCGCCAATCTTCGGTGAAGTGATCGGCGTCGAACGACACCACCGCGCCGGCGAGCATCCCGGCCGCGAGCAGCACGCGCAACTGCTTGCTCGTCACCTGCCGGATCATCCACGCCGCGAGCAACGCGACGCCCGGCGCGGCCGAGACGTAGTACCGCGGCACGAACACGCGCGCGACGTCCGCCGCCGTCAGCACGTACATCGCGAGCGGCGGCAGCAGCGCCCACGTCAGCACGAGCGCGAGCGTGGCACGGTTCTCGCGCACCGGACTCGTGACGTCGCGCGCGCGTATGCGCAACGCGCGCGCTGCGAGCACGCCGCCGGCGATCACAGCGATCGCGAGGGCCGCGACCACCGGCGCGCTCAGCGACTCCAGTCCCGAGACGTCCGTGACGGCGAACACCAGGAACACGACGAGCACGACGCCGGTCATCGCTTGGAGCGTGGCGCCCCGGCGCTCGCGCAACGCGTGCAACAGCGCCGCCCCCGCCATCATCGCCAGCGGAACCGCCACGATCACCGCGAGCCGCGACGCGCGCAAGACGATCGCCGACGACAGGCTCTCGCGCCGGTCGAGCAACGCCGCGAACTGCGGGACGAGCGGAAGGCACGCCACCGCGACGAGCGCGGGCGCGAGCAGTTGCTTGCGCGCGCCCGGCGCCGCGTTGCCGCGCCGCGCCAGCGCATACGCGACGTGCGCACCGAGAACGACGGCGGTCAAGTAGTGCGCGTAGACGGTGAGCGTCGCCGTGAGCACGTACCACGCGAGGTCGGCGTTGCGGCCGGAGTCGAGCCACCGAACCAGGGACAGGGTCGCCGTGCTTGCGAACAGAAGCGCCAGCGCATACGGCCGCGCATCCGCCGCCGCGAACGCAACCGCCGACGTGCACCCGAACGCGAGCGCGGCGAGCCATCCCGCCTCCGCGTCGCCGAACACTCGCTTCCCGATGCGTCCGACGACATACGCGGCCGCGACGAGCGCGAGCAACGACGGCAGCCGCACCGCAACCTCGCCCTCTCCGAGCAGCGCGCGCGCCACCCACGCGATGGCGTAATACAGCGGCGACTGCCCTTGAAAGTCGAGCGCGCGCTGCAGCGCCGGTCCGAGCCCGTCCGCGATCGTCCAGACCGTTCCGGTCTCGTCGAGCCACAAGCTGGAGGAGAGCGGTGGTAGCCACAACACGACGGCGACGATCGTGAAACCTGCGAGAAGTAGCTGAAAAACGCGCGATTTCGGCTCAGCGCCGGTGCCGGCCGGTTGCGCCGCTGTCAATCTCCTCCTCGCCCGATCGCGCGTCGGTCACCCGAAATGTGCGGTGGTATACTACGCCGCTCGTGACCGGCAAACGTCGTGCTGCGTCACATTCCCTGGCGGTGTGGCCGAGTGGTTAGGCAGGGGACTGCAAATCCCCGCACCCCGGTTCAATTCCGGGCGCCGCCTCCAACTCCCTTCGCGCGCGTCAGCTGCGCGCGAACGACGTCACTTGCAGCCAGCCGTAGCGCGAGACGTCTTCGATCTTGTAGCCCTTGGCGGCAAGCTCGCGCTCCAGGATCGTGGCAAGCACGTGGAGCTTGTTCGTGAGGACGACGAATCGCGGCGCGGTCATGTCGCGCACGACCTGAGCGACGTACGGTGCGGCCTCGTGCACGGGGTCGAACGGCATCGGCACCACCGTGCCGCGCACGGGATAGAACGCGATCGGCGAGAGCGTGAACGCGGCTTTGGCTGGATCGGTGAGCCACTCCACTTGATTCGCTTCGACGAAGCCGGCCGAGACGAGCACGGGTTCGTCGTCGGCCATCACGATCGCGTTCACGCGCGAGACTGCGGACTGCCAGTCGTCGGGAGAATGCTCGAAGTTCATCAGCGTGGCCGCCGTTGCGAAGACGACGAGCGCGGCGGCGATGCGCACGAGGCGGAGGCCGGCGTGGCGGATCGCCCATGCGGCGAGCAACACGACGCCGGGCGTCGCGGAGAAGAAATACCGCGGCGTGAAGATCTTGACCGGGGTTGCAAGCGACACGAGGAACGTGAGCAGCGGCGGCGTGAGGCTCCACGCGAGCGCGAGCACGAGGCCGTCGGGGTCGCGCGCCACGTCGGGGAGCGGGTTGAGGCGCTTGCCGTAGCGCTTTGCGAACACGAGCAAGGTTGCGAGAGCGGCGACGGCGAGAACGGCTGCGACGACCTTGGGGCCGCCGAGCGCTTGCGCGATTTCGGAGCGGAGGATGCGCACGCCGCCGATCGAGGCGACGAGCACGACGGCGAGCACGGGAGCGAGCAACCACGGAAGTGCTTTGTCGCGGAGGCGCGCCGCCGCGACGAAGGCCAAGCCGAGAACGACGAGCAGCGCCGGTGCGCGCAGCGCGAGGACGAGCTGGCGAAGGTTGGGCTCGCCCGTCCAGGCGAGGCTGGACGACCGTCTCCACAACGCGAGGAATTGGGGAACCAGCGGCGCGCACGCGAGTGCGAGCAGCGCGGGCGTGAGCATGATGCCGCGCCTGGTTGCGCGCGTGGTGCGGCGGCGCGCGATGACGTACACGACGTGCGCGACGATAACGATCGCGTAGAGGTAGTGGACGTAGATCGTGAGGGCGGCGAACGCAACGTACAAGAGGTGTTGCTTTCGCTCTCCGGAGTCGAGCCACCGAACCAGGTACAGGGTCGCCGTGCTTGCGAACAGAAGCGCCAGCGCATACGGTCGCGCATCCGCCGACGCGAACGCAACGCTCGTCGTCGCCGCGAAGCAACCGGTCGCGATGAGCGCGGTTTCGCGGTCGAACAGGCGTTGCGCGAGCTTGAACACGGGGATGAGCGTGAGCGCCGCGGCGAGCAACGACGGCGCGCGCAGCGCGAATTCGCTGTGACCGAGCAGCTTCAGCGCAAGCCAGTCGATCGCGTAGTACAGCGGCGACTGACCTTGAAACTCCAGCGATCGGCTGAACGCCCGGCCGAGGCCGTCTTTGACGACCCAGAACGTGCCGGCTTCGTCGATGGAGAGGCTCGATCGCAGCGGCGGCAACCACAGCAACGCGCACGCGGCTGCGATCGCGGCGAGCAGGGCGAAGTACGCCGGGGTGCGGTCGCGCTCGATCACTGGAGCGATCACCGGCGGCATGTCCAGGTCGAGCTTCGCCACGTGCGTCTCTCCGAGGAAGGGCGGCCCGTCGCCGCATCCACCCGGATCAACGCCCGACCCCTCGCCCCGTCACGTCCGCGGCCCGCCATAGCGCCACGAACCGGGACGTATCCGGCTGCCGGTCAAAGACGCGACGGCTCCGTGCACGTCGTCTATCATGTCCCTCCGCTGCCGGTCTCCGGCGCAGGGGCGTATAGCTCAGCTTGGTTAGAGCG
>JBIOWR010000025.1:0-5474 GCA_044868775.1 Actinomycetota bacterium | reverse complement strand
CTTCGAAGTCGTAGGTGCCGGGACCCGCGAAGTTCATGTTCGCGATGAGCGCGCCGTCGCGGAAGATCTGGAACTCGCGCATGTCCGGCTCGTTGCCCGAGTAGCTCCACACGATGCGCACCACCGGCCGGCCGTCTTCCTTGGAAGACGTCGGTCCCGACACCCACTCCACCGGGCTCGGCGGGTTGTTCACCTTGAACTTACGGTCAACGCAATTGATACGCGTGGTACTCGTACAGTTGGGCTCGGACTGCAATTGCTCCTTGGCGAAGAAGCGGATCGTGAACGTTCCGTTGAATCCCCTGCCCAGCTCGGACGGATCCGACGTGTCCCAAATGAAGTCGTAGGTGAGCGGGTTGCTCGGCGTTCCTTTGCCCGAGCTCGCGGAGTACGTCCCGGTCCCTGCCGGGTCGCGATGGATCGTCTCGCGCGGCCAGCCGGGCAGCCCAAGGAAGTCGATCTGCGACCAGGCGAGGCCCGACGTCGAGGATGCTTCGAAATGAATTCCGATGTTTCCCGTGACGATCGAAGTACTTGGCCATTCGTTGTAGCTGCTGCCGTTGGGGTCGTTCGGGTTCTGTATCCGCAGCGTAGCCGCGGCCCACGCGCTGGGGGCGGGCGCAACCAACCACAAAGCAAGCGCAAGCATCGCGCCGCGGGTCAGAAGACGCTTCATGAAAGCCCTAAGCCCCTTTTCTGCACAAGTTTCACGAGTATAACGGTCGGGTTTGCCCGAAGGTTATGCCCCGTGTCGAACTCTCGCCTTGGATCCGCCCCTGCATCGCAAGGTTCCACATTCTGCGCCAATCCCCCTCCCGCACGCACCTAAGTTCTGCTGAAGAAAGATCACGCAGGGTGGCAGAATCGGGCACTCCCGGCTCTTGCGACCTTGCGTTCACGTCGCCCCAAACAGTAAAAGAGGTTCGGCCGAGCCCCCGCAGCCGAGAGCGGCCCACGCGTGAGGACGCCTGCAGGGGACGCCGAGGGGGCATTCATCCGCACGCACGGCCGGAGCGGGAGAGCGATGAAGCTGCCTGCGCGCTTGGGCTCCGCCGTCGTGCTCGCCGGGCTGCTGGCGTCGTTCCTGATCACGCCCGGCTTCGGGCAAACGCCGTCGCCTTCCGACACCGGATCGCCCACCGCGCCGCCGACGCCCACGTCGGCCGAGTCCGCGGAGGAGTGTCCGACCGAGTCGCCGTCGCCGTCGGAGACGGCCTCGCCGACGCCCACTGCGAGCGCCATCGCGACGGCGTCCCCCACAGCATCGCCCACCGCGACCGGCGCTCCCACGACATCGCCCACCGCATCGCCCACGCCCACGCCTTCCGCCGAGCCGCGCGAATGCCCCGTGGAGATCAAGCCGGGCCGCACGACCGACACCGAGTACCTCAAGGTGCGCGTCAACCGCTTCGGCTCGCCGCTGGAAGCGTGGCTCAAGGACTGGATACGCGTGCGCGGCGGCGGCGACCGCCGCATCGTCGACCCCGGCGTGTTCGCCTCGCTACGCGGCCTTTCGGGGACCGGGACGCCGAGCACCGGCGAGCGCGGCGTGACCCTCGACGCGTCGGTGGGATCGGACGGCTTCGAGGACCTCTACTACGAAGGCCGCTTGAAGAAAGCCGGCGACGCGTTCGTCACGCCGGACGGGTTGCGGCAGCTCCCGGTGAGCGTCGGCATCCGCTATTTCACCGGTCCGGAAGGCGGCGAGACCGAGGTGCCGCCCGAGGTCATCGAGGCCGGCGCGCGCCCGCAGCGGTTCAAGATCGCGATCACGGTCACGAACAACACGCGACGCATGGAGGAGATCCCCTACACCGACCTCCAGACCACGAAACAGATGATCGGCGTCGCGCCCGTGTACACGCCGTTCGTCGCGCGCGTCGTCGACGTGCGGTTCCCCGACCGCGACTTCGATCAAGTCCGCGCCGACGGTCAGGTGTCGCGCACGCGCGACGGCACCCTCGTCAACTGGACCATGGAATTGGTGCCACCCGACTTCCCGGCGGAGCAAACCGCGGTCGTCACCGGCGTCATCGCCAAAGGCGCGCGCCTGCCGAAGATCGACGTCGTCGCGCAACCGGTGTTCCCGCCGATGGAAGCAGGCGCGCTCACCTCCGAGGGCGTGCAGTTCGAACGCGGACGGCGCAACTTCTTCTACGACGTCTTCGGCTTGTTCCGCGAAAACCTCGTCGCGCTCACGGGTCTGTTCGGGTTGCTGCACGACGCGTTCGGCAACCTGTCGCTGCCGGTGCTCGGCCCCGACAAGGGCAACCGCGAAGCCGGCTCGTTCGACGAGCCGAACCAGTTGTGGGCGCTGTGGACGCTCACCAAGGGAATGGAGCAGCTCGACCGCGCGCTGAATGGCATCCAGAACGGCGTGGAGATTGCGCGCGACGGCGTCAAGGGATCGCTCGCCACGCTCGTGGCCATGCGCTTGTTCCTCGGCTTCTCCACCGACAGGGCGGCGACCAACCCTGCGAACCTCGAGGAGCTCGAAGGACCGAACGACGTGCTGTTCAACTCCATCTGGTCGGACGTGAAGCAGATCCTGCAGCTGTGCGGCGAGACGTCCTCGTTCGTCACCGGCCCGACGCCGGAGGCGTATTTCCCGCGCACGCCTGCGATGTCGGTGCCGCTCTGCCCGCAGACGGCGGTGTCGTTCAACCTGCTGCTGCTGAAGCTCGGGATCATGGAGCACGACCTCCACTCCATCCAGAAGGAGAACCACGTGCTCGACACCGCGCTGCTCGCGGGGTTGTCGGGGCTGCCGTACGCGGCCGAGGGCAACAACCCGATCTGCGACGCGACCAAGGGCACGGACACGCCCGCCGGCGCGCAGTGCGACTCGTACAACAAGTACAACTTCATCAAGTTCCCGTTCGGTCTCGAGGAGATCGAACGCGGGCTGTACACGATCAAGACGCGCGGCTTCGACCCGCTGCAAGCGGCGCTCGGCAACAAGGACACGCCGAACTCGCTCATCTGGGCGCTGCACGTGCTGACCGACGGCGCGGAGTCGCAGATCGACGCGTTCCACCAGCTGGGCTCGACCTGGCGGTACGTGGCCGACTCGATCCAGAACTTCGCCATCTTCGGCGTCGAGACGTCGCGCAGCATCTTGCAGTGGGACGTGAACGCGATCGACATCGACACCGGCGTGCGCGCCGCGGCCGTGCGCCGCGCCCGGGAGACGGCGACGTTCATGGGCCGTCCCACCGATCGCGACGGCCAGCCCGCGAACGGCCAGCTCGTCATCTCGTTCTCGACGGGCCCGGTTGCCGAAGCCACGCGCGTGCTCGAGACCGGCAGCGGGCGCGCGTGGACGGCGCTGTCGGCGCTGGCGCTCCTCGGCGTGCTGCTCGGCTTTGCGAGGTTCAGATGGTTCTTGATCTGAGGCGCATCCGCACGCTCGTCTGCGCGCTCGCGCTCGCGGCGACGCTCGGCGCGTGCGGCGATTCGGCCAACGTCGCGTGCACCAGCGCCGACGCGTGCCCGGACTTCGCCGACCCCTCGCCCACGTCGGCGCCCGCGATCGCCGGGGCGGAGCTGGGCGCGGGCGGCTCCACCACGACGCTCGGCGGCGAGCAGCTCGCGGAGGTGACGGAGGCGGCGCCGCCCGGACTTCGCATCACGCAAGTCAACATCTCGCCGCTGTCGGCGACGGCGCGCGACGCGCTGCGCAACACGCTGGCGCGCACCGGGTTCCCGCAGCCGAGCACCGGGCTGATCACGTTGCCGATCGGACGGCTGAATCCCGCGCTCGGGATGTACTACCTCATCGTGCCGGTCGTGAACGAAGGCCCGGCGCCGGTGCGCAACCTCAAGGCGCGCGCCGACTTCTTCGACGCGAACGGCGTGCTGGTGTGGTCGGAGACGGAAGCGCTCACGCATTTCCCCACGCGGCTCGGACTGAACCCACCGTCGCTGCCGAACGACCGCAACGCGCCCGCCGGAGAGCTGGGCCAGCGCACGCACAACTTCCAGCTCTTCTACTTCGCCGGCAACGTGGGGCTGTTCACGTTCGCCGTGCCCGACACCGCGGTGGCGAAGACGGTGAAGACGTGGGAGCTGACGTTCCTGGTGAGCACGACATGAGGCGCGCGCTCGCGTTCACGCTCGCAGCGGCGCTCGTCGCAACCATCGGTTGCACGTCGAAGTCGTCCTCTTCCTCGAAGAAGCGAGCGGAGCGGCGCACCTTGCGCGTCGGCGTGCTGTTCACCACGTCCGGTCAGGGCGGCGACCTCGCGCAGGCGGTTCTCGGCGCGGCGGCCATGGCCGGCGATCACGCGAAGAGGCTGGGCATCACGCTCAACGTCGTGCAGCTGGATTACGCGGGGAACGCCGCGCGCGTGCCGGCGCTCATCGAGCAAGCGAAGTCCAGCACCGACGCGATCGTCGTCGGCACGAACGATCCGGCAGTGACGCCGCCGTTGCGCGCGACGAGCGAGCTGCCGGTGCTGTATCCGCTGTCGTCGGACGACGCGCTGCTCGCGGGGGCTGAGAATGCGTTCCGTTTCGGACCGTCGAACGAAGTACAAGCGAAGGTGCTCACCGAGTATCTGGTGACCAAGCGCAAGTACCGCCGCATCGCGCTGCTCAGCGACGACACCTCGTTCGGCAAGGAAGGCCGCAGCGACCTCAACCGATCGCTGGAAGCGCTGGGATTTCCTCCGATCCTCGATCTTTCGTTCAAGCCCGGCGGCGACATCCACACGCCCGTTTCGCAAGCGGGGCAGAAACGCGCCGACGCGCTGATCGTATGGGCGGCTTCCGAGAACGAAGCCGCGCGCATCGTCGTGGAGGCGCACAAGATGGGGCTCGGCTATCAGATCGCGCTGTCGGGCAACCTTGCGAACGCCACGTTCGCCAAGAACGCCACAGCGCAGGTGACGCCCGTCGCGTTCCGCGACGGGCTGCTCTCGGTGGGGCCGTGGGCCGGTCCATGGTTCCGGCTGCAACGCATCATCGGCTTCTATCAACGGTTCCGCGAGGAGAACTCCGCGCTCGCGCCGGTGCAAGCCGCGTCGGTGTACGACGCCGTGCTCGCGCTCGTGCGCGCCGCGCGCGACGTCGGGACGACGGCGTCGGATCTTGCGTCCGGTCTCGAATCGTTGGAGAACTTCACCGGCGCGGGCGTGCCGCTGACGTTCGGCCCCGACAAGCACGACGGCATGGATGCCGACGACATCGCGCTGTACGCGTACACGAAGGACCAGAATTCCGCCGGCGGCGACTTCGCGCCGGAGGTCGACACCGGCGGAGGCTTCTTCACCATCCTCCACGCGTCGCTCAACCTCCCCGAGAACCTCGCGTATCTCGCAGGCGACGCGCCGGCGTCGCCTTCTTCGGTTGGGAGCCCGACGTCGTGACGCGCCGCCTTGCCCTCGCGCTCCTCGCCGGAGCTGTGTCGGCGATCGCGTTCGGTGCGAACGCGGGAGCAGCCTCGAACTACAAGTACTGCGCGCCGGTCACCG
>JBIOWR010000024.1:0-2926 GCA_044868775.1 Actinomycetota bacterium | reverse complement strand
CTCAGCCCGCCGGCAAGAACTCGAGCACTTGCTGGAACGTGGGGCGGTTCTGCCACGCCATCGGACGCTGCCCTTGCACGCCGACCGCCGAGAACTGGATCGCGTCCGCTTCCTTGAGGTTGCCGCGGCACGACGACGCGCCCGCCACGCACGTCACTCCCCAATCGGATTTGTCGTTCCCGTAGCTCGCGATCACGGACGCGAGCGCGGTCGCAAGCGCGTCTTGCATCGCGGCGCTGCAATCGGCGAGGACGCCGGCTCCGCAATACATGCGTGAGAACGCGTCGGGCACGTTCGTCGAGCCGTACAGCACGTCGCGCAAGTCCTTCTGCAACTGGCCGTACCAGCCTTCGAGATACGCGCTGCCGCCCGCGCCTGCGGCGTCGTCGTGTATCGCGGGCATCGCGTCGTACGCCGCTCCGAGCGTGGGCTTGAACGCCGCTTGCAACGCGGGTTCCCACAACGCGTCCATCAGCGCGACGGCTGCCGCGTCGTCGTACTCCCCGTCGAGGTCGAGGTCACGGCGGTGCGCTCCGGCGGCGACCCACGCGGACAGCTCGCTCACCGCGTCGGCGAGCGCGGGATCGCTCGGCGTTCCGATCGCCTCGAGGACGTACGGCAGCACGTACGCTCCACGAACGTCGCGCGTCGCAGCGCTGCCCATCACCTTCACGAGGTCGACGAGGCTCATCTGCCCGTCGCCCGCGAGCGCGGCTTCGACGCCGTCCTGCAATAGCTTCATGCGGCCGACGGGTCCGTACGCCCACCAGTCGTCGGCGGCGCGGAACTTCGGCGCCTGCTTGTTGTTCCAGTTGGTGATGAAGCCCTTCGACGGGTTGACCGCGTGCGGATGCGCCTCGAACGGAAGCAACCCGGTCCAGTCCCACGCGCTGTCTCCCCAGAACGGCAGATCGGGATCGACGCCGGGCTTCAAGAGCGGATACCGGCCGGTCGTGTAGAACGCCACGTCGTCGCCGTCGATCAGATGCCAGTTGAACGAGAACGAGAACCAGTCGCCGAAGGCGTGCATCAAGTCGTCGATGTCGTGCACGCGCGCGGGATCGTGGATCGCCGCGAACGTCAGCGTCGCATCGACCTCGATGCCGTACGACGAGCGCTGGCGCACGAACGCGACCGGCGAGCCGTCGACGAGCCCGCGCGACGACACGATCGCCCAGTCGGGCCCGATCGGAAGGTTGCCGAGACCCGCGGCGCGTCCTCCCGGATCGCCGAGCTGCACGCGCTGGGTCGTGAACGATACGAGGATCGACTCCGGTGCAGGGTCTTCGGGGATCCCGCCTGCGCTCGGCTTCGCGATCCACGTGTCGGTGCGCTCGTGCATCGGACGGCACACGCCGTCGCGCAGGTACGACGTGGATTGCAGCGTCGGAGTGCCGCCGCCAGGCTCACACAGCCGAACCGCGCGGATGTCGGTGTGGTCGCCGATCGCGGTGGTTGCGCTCCACGCGTAGCCGGAGCCCCGGCCGAGCAACGCGTAGATCGAGATGCCGGGGAACGCAGCGCCGCGCGCGTGCACGTGCGGGCCGTGCAAGTCGATCTCCATCAAGATCTCGGGGGAGTAGTAGCCGACTTGCGGGCCGAAGACCGCCATCGGGTGACCGTCCGACGAATGCACCTTGTCGACGAGGAGCGCGTTGCTCGCGGAGTGCTTGCCGAACAGCGAGAAGGGGCCGAACGGTCCGTCGAGCACCGACGGGAACGCCGCGCCGGAGGCGTCGAGCGGACCCGAACCCGACGAGGGCGGGTCCGGCAACGCGACCGCGCCGGCATCGACGGGACCGAGCGACGCGTTGAACGGGAACTCGGTGTCGGTGGAGACCGGCGCTTCGGAGTCGTTCGCGAAACGCAGGTCGTCGAAGATCGCGCGTGCCGTTGGTGAGTCGTAGCTTTCGAGGAGCCCGTTGAGGAACGCGGCGTTGCGCAGCTGGCCGCCGCCGCCGACCGAGAACGTGCCGCCGATCAGCGTTGCGAGCGCGATCGAGTCGGTGACCTTCCACTTCTTCGGAACGATCTGCAGCGCTGCGTACTCGGCGGGCAGCTTCGTCGGGTCGAGCAGCGCATCGCGGATGAACGTGTTCACGCCGTCGGCGAACGCTTCGACGTCGCTCTTCGCGAGCGCGCCCAGCTCGGCATCGAGAAGCGGGAGCCGGTTCGCCATCGCCTGCAACTCTTGCTCGTCGTAGTCCGAGACGGCGCGTTGCGCGCGATCCATCGCGAGGTTGGCGGGGCTCGCGCCGAGCAGCTCGCTCGTGCGCCCGCGTCCGAGATGGCGCAGCACGTCCATCATGAACATGCGGTCCTCGCCGCTCACGTAGCCGGCGCCAAACATCACGTCGGCGCGCGTCTGCCCGTAGACGTGCGGCACGTTGAAGCTCTTGTCGCGCAGCACGGTAACGCCGAGGCGCGGGTGATAGGTGGCTGCGACGTCGTCGTGGCGCACGCCGAACGATGCGTCCTTGAACAGCGACGCCATGCCGTGCGCGTCGAGCGTGGGCTCCTTGTCGATGAGCGACTCGTACATCGAGAGCTGATCGGTGAAGTGGTCGGGCTGCGCGCCGGTGGCTTGCGCGATCGCGAGATCGGGCACGTTCAAGTAGCCGCCCTGGCCGGGCGGGAGAATGTTGAGCGCGACGTGCGAGCGATCGCCGTGGCGGTATGCGTCGTGGTGCGGCCCGGTGTCGAGGATTCCCGCGGGGGAGAGCGCCGCCGAAGCAAGCGCGACGACGAAGACGAGGATGGCGACGGAGCTCCTGCGCATGGGGTGCCTCCCTGGAACGGCTTCTCGTTGTGCCGGTTTCGCCGCTTGCGCGGCAAATCCTTCCCGGTGGTCGGAAACCGTGAACCCGCAGACGTTACGGGAGGCGCGCGTGGCCGGCGCGTGAACCCTGCCGCTAGACGCGCGAGC
>JBIOWR010000023.1:0-15320 GCA_044868775.1 Actinomycetota bacterium | reverse complement strand
CCGTGTCCGGCTCGATCGCCAAGCCGGCGCCGCTCGCTGCGAGCGTACCTTCGTGGGTGCGTGTGACGACTCCTCTGAACGGCAACGCAAACACCTCCGCCGCCTCGTATACGCCGTTGCGCCAATCGCCGTCGTGCGGATACACCGCGAGGTCGAACGTGTGTGTTCCTTGCATCTGCGCGCCGGGCGTCTCGAGCGCGGGGCCCGCCGGACCACGCCGGTACTGCATCGCCGATCGCGAGAGCCAGCCCACCGATCGCAGCAACGTGATCGCGACGTCGTCCTCCGTCACCTCGAACTCGGGCGTGCCCGCGTGCAGCACGGCGAGGCCGTGGGCTCCGGCAGACGCATCCACCCAACGCCGGCACGGATACGTCGGGAGCGCGTGCTCGTGCACCCCGCTCTCGGCGACCAGTCCGCGCTCGGCCACTGCGAACGCGGTCTCGGCGTGTGAGCGGTCGACGGTGAACGGCAATGGGAAGTGCACGCGCAAGCGGTGATCCTTCGCTTTGTTCTCCACGACGATCCGCGCACGCACGAACGGCTCGCCGCTCCGCAGCGCCACCTCCACGATTGCGTCGAGCGGCACGGTCTTGCGCGAGCGCGCCAAACCGGAATCGGCAAGCGATTGCGGCACGCGCCACCGCCGCCGGATCGCAAGCCGCGCTTCGAGTGGCCCGTCGGCGAGCTGCGTGATCGTCACGCGCTCGGCGTCGCGCACGACGGTATCGCGTTCGGGCGGGGAGTAGTTGTACTCGTCGCCCGCGTCGCCGCCGTCGCGCAGGTCGAACAGTCCCGTGTAGGTCCGTCCGCTCGCGCGGTGCGTGACCGACACCGTGCCGTCGCCGGCGACGTCGACCTGCAGGTGCGCGTTGCGCAAGGTGTGCTCTCCCGCAATGACCGGGTCGCGCGCCGCGACGCGCTCGGAGTCCGGTGCGAGCACGGTCCACCCCAGCGCCGGCGTTGACGGCACCTCGACGAGGAACCTGCACAGCGGCGGCCCCACCGCGATCACGCGGAACTTCCCGCGCGGCTTCGCCGCCGTGAGCGCTTCCACGCGGCGCTTCGCGTCCTCGACGTCGAACGTTCCCTCGGCAACCGGTCCGAGGTGGAGCCGGACGGTGGTCACGCGGCCCTCGTCGACGTCGAGCCGGTTCACCATCATCTGTCCGATCATCCGTCCGTGGATCGTCGGCACGATGCGCGCCAGCTCCGTTCCACGCAACGTCATGTCGACGACGACTTGATCGATCGGGGGCGCGACGAGCTGCGCGGCGCAGCGCGTCCCGTCCGGCGCGACGAACGACGCGTCGTGTGGATCGTCGATCGACAGCGTCACCTCGTGCACGCCGGCGCGCGGCTGCGGCGACGGGTTGAGCAGCACGACGCCCTCGGCGCCCTCCACGATCCGGCTCGTGTCGACGCGCGCGGCGAGCGACTCCGCAGCGTCGCGCGCGACCAGCTCCGCGACGCGCTCCGCCTCGACGTAGCGGGCCTGCACCTGGTCGGCGACGCTGTCGACGCCGCAGCCACAGACCGAGTCGTGCGCGGAGTTCTCCACCATCTGTCTCCACGCGCGTTCGAGCAGCCGGCCGGTGTCGGTTCCGGCAATCGCCGACAACGGCTCCGCATAGCGTTCCAGTGCGTTGGATGCGCGGAACTCCGCCTGCTTGAGCGTGACGCGCGCGCTCGCGACGCCCATGAGCAAGTTCGCGCGCGCGCCGGACCGAAGCTCGCCGCGCCAATGCGGCAACCCGTCGTGCGGCGCGACCTCGAGATACTCGGCGAGCGATCCGATGCGAAACTCGAACTCGTCCTGCGCGGAGTTCGCCTCGGCGAAGAGCGACGGCAAGTGCTCCTCGGGACCGCGGTGATCCGTGCCGTTCATTGCGAGCAGCACGTCGCCCGGTTGGAACGGCGCGAGGTCCTCGCCGATGCGCCGCGCGCGCACGACGAGATCGTCCACCGTCGCCGGCAGCGACGCGCCGTTCGAGTACGACGTCGCGAGGTACAACGTGCGCACGCTGGACCCGTCCGGCGCCTCCCACGTGAACGCGGTGCGGTCCACGGCGAACGGCACGCCGCGCCAGACGCACGCGTCGCGCAGCCCGGCGAGCCGCAACAGCTGCGGCATCTGCGAGATGTGCCCGAACGAATCCGGGATGTAGCCCAGGCGCATCGCACCGCCCATCGCTTCGGCGCGCGCGGTTCCCTGCCGGATGTTGCGCACGATCGTCTCCGGCGAGCACAAGAACTCGTCCATGAGGATGCGCCACGGCCCGAGCGCGAGGCGTCCCTCTTTGATGAACCGCTCGATCTCGGGACCGACCGGCGGACGCACTTCCAAGTAGTCCTCGATCGCCGCGGTCTGGCCGTCGAAGTTGAAGTGCCGGAAACCAGGGACGTCGTCGAGGACCTCGAGCAAGCGATCGACGACCTTCACGAGCCGGAACCGGTACGACTCGAACGGTTCGTACCACTCACGATCCCAATGCGTGTGCGGTACGACGTGCACGATCTTCTTGTGCGATTTCATGGCAGGCATCGACCGGAGTATAGGGCCGGGGTGCGACAACGACCCGGTAGAGTGGCAACGATGCGACATCCTCACGTCGACCGCGCGCTCGAGGTATTGCTCGACGACTCGCTCGCACACGTCGTCGACATGGTGCTGTGCCGCGGTGAGCAACCAGGACACGTCGAGGCGCACGCGCGCACCGGCTCGTGCGGCTTCACGGGCCAGGAAGGATTGCTGTGGGAGCGCGGCGCGAATCCGCTCGCACGGCAGGATCCCGCTGCGTTCGCCCCGCTCGACGCCGAGCTGCGAACGTTGCGGCCGGCGCACGCCGAGAACCACTATCCGTTCGCGTACGACAACGCGGCGCAATTGTTCGACGACGTGCGCGCGCCGGACCTCGCGGTGGTTCACACGCCGGCGCACAACTGGGAGCAGCGCGGCGGTCACCGCGGCGAGCACGGATCGCTGAACGTGGTGCAGTCGCGCGCGCCGTTCATCCTCGCCGGCGCGGGTGTGAAGCGGCTCGGTAGCGTGCCGCGCGCAGCGCGCATGATCGACGTGGCGCCGACGATTCTGCGCTTGCTCCGAGCCGGGCCCGGCGAGCCCGCCGGAAGCCACGACGACGTCTTCGACGAAAACGCGGCGCCGCAGCACGTGGTGGCGTTCCTCTGCGACGGCACCAACGCCAACGTGTTGTACGCAATGGCAGCGGCGGGCGAGCTTCCCGCGTTTGCGCGCTTGATGGACGAAGGCACGACGTTCGAGCACGGATTGTTCGCGTCGTTCCCGAGCGCCACGCTCGCGAACCACACCACGGCGCTCACCGGCGCGCATCCGGGACGTCACGGCGTGCTCCACAACGCGTATTACGACCGCGCCACCGCGCGCCAGATCATCACGAACGCGCCGACGACATGGCACCTCGCGCGCGACGAGCTGTCGCCGGACGTCGAGACGGTGCACGAGGTCGTCGCTCGCACCTCCGGAAGGTTCACGGCCTCGGTGAACGAGCCCACCGACCGCGGCGCCGGATATTCCACGTTCGATTTCTTCCGGCGCGGCGAGGTGCCGAGCCTCGAAGGAGCGCTGCCGCGGCCCGAGACCGTGCCCGACGCGACGCGGCAGTTCGCCGACAAGCGCGAGTACGGGTGGGCGAGCAGCGCCGACCACCTCGCGGTGCAACAAGCGGTGCAGCTGTGGAACGACGCGCCGCCGGCGTTCCTGTGGGTGAACTTGATCCTGCCGGATGCGGGCAACCACGCCGGTGGGCCGCACTCCGACATCGGTCACGCCGCGTTGCGCGACACCGACGCGCGCCTCGGCCGCATCCTCGACGCGATGGATTGGGGAGCGGGCAAGACCGCGTTCGTGCTCCTCGCCGATCACGGCATGGAGGAGACCGACCCGGAGTGCAAGGGAGACTTCGACGAGCCGTTGCGACGTGCGGGGTTGAAGTTCAGAGACGAGGCGTACGGGTTCGTCTATCTGGAAGATGCCCCATAGATAAAAGGAAAAGGGACCGGGGGAAGGTCCGGTCCCTTTCCGTGACTGCCCGCTTAGGCTGCGCGCGGGGTGCGCTGATCGATGTCGCCGCTGCCGCCGTGCGTGTAGTGCGAGACGAGCCCGACCACGCCCGGCCATACGTACGACATCGCGCCGACCATCAACCCGGTGAAGACCGGACCCATCCAGTCCGTGCGGACGGCGATGTCCCATCCGGCGAAGACCGAGTAGTCCAGTAGTTCCGTAGCGATGACCCCCAGCGCCAGGGTGCCGAAGAGGCGGATTCTCCCGTCGCCGATTCCGAGGAGATCGAAGAGGAACTCCGCCGTCTTGTACACGGCAAGTCCGAGCAGTGCCACGATCGCGAAGTGGTGCATGGGCACCTCCTTTCGGAAGCTTCGACCGCGGCGTCGCGCGGCGGGTTACAGCGCTGTAAGTTACCGGCGGGCAACAAACTGGAGGAGGCTTCGCCCATGTCCGACGAACCGGTACGTATCGACCGCGACGGCGGCGTCGTCACGCTCACGCTGAACCGTCCCGACCAGCGCAACGCGATGACGGTGGAGCTGACCGATGCGTTCGTCGCGGCGATCGACGAGGTGCGCGTAGACCAAGCCGTGCGGGCCGTGGTCGTGACCGGCGCCGGCAAGGCGTTCTGCTCGGGAGGCGACCTCGCGTGGATCAAGCCCGGACCCGACGCGAGCGTGCCGGAGATGCGCCGGAAGATGCGCGGCTTCTATCGCAAGTTCCTCGCGGTGCGCGAGCTCGACGTCCCGACGATCGCGGCGATCAACGGCCCCGCGGTGGGCGCGGGCTTGTGTCTCGCGATGGCGTGCGACATCCGCATCGCGTCGGCGAACGCGACGCTTGCGACGGCGTTCACGCGGCTCGGTATGCACCCGGGGATGGCCGCGACGTACTTGCTCACGCGACTCGTGGGAACCGCGCGCGCGGCGGAGCTGTTCTTCACGTCGAAAGCAGTCGATGCAACCGAAGCCGATCGCATCGGGCTCGTCAATCGCGTGGTCGCCGCCGATCGCTTGCTCGACGAAGCACAGGCGCTCGCGCGGGAGATCGCAGCGAACGCGCCGATTCCCATGGGCATGGTCAAGCGCGCGATTTATCTCGCGGAGCGAGCAGATCTCGAGACGATGCTCGAATACGAAGGGCTCGCTCAGCCGATCACGATGGGCACGCGCGACTTGCTCGAAGGCTTGGAGGCGACCAAGCAGAAACGCAAGCCCGAGTTCGCGGGGGAGTGACGCGCGGGCCGCGGCGCGCATAGCCCGCGCGCGGCGCGGGAAGAACTCATGACGCCGGGGAGCTTTGGAAGCTGCCCGCGTGCCTATATATGAGCGTCGCCTTTCATCGCGTGCGTGCGCGGCGGCTGCGGCGGCTGCGGCCGTGGCGGCCGTCGCGTCCGAAGCGCATTCTCCAGAACGACAACGCACGCATGCTCTCGGTCGTCGCAGGGTTCGCCGTCGTCGCGATGATCGTGGGCGGCGTCGCCGTCGCGCGCACCGCGCTGCCGCTGACGGAGGCGGTTCAAGAATCGCTCCTCGGAACCGCGAGCGCGCTGAGCGCGAACCCCGCGCTCGACGTTCGGTCCAAGGTCTATGCAAAGGACGGAACGCTGGTCGCCGTCCTTCACGGGCAAGAGAATCGCGAGCCGGTGCCGCTCGCGCGGGTGCCGGTGCACGTGCGGCGCGCGGTGATCGCGATCGAGGACGACGGCTTCTACGGGCACGACGGGGTCGACGTGGTTGCGCTGGGGCGAGCGATGATCGTGAACAGCGCGCGCGGAGAGATCGAGCAGGGCGGCGGCACGATCACGATGCAACTCGCGCGCAATTCGTACTTGCAGGAGCGCTCCAAGACCTTCTCGCGCAAGATGCAGGAGATCGCGGTGGCGCGCTCCCTCGAGAAGCGTCTGACCAAGAACCAGATCCTCGAGGAGTATCTCAACACCGTGTACTTCGGCTGGGGCGCGTACGGCGTCGAGGCTGCGGCGGAGGCGTACTTCGGGAAGACCGTGGAGCGCTTGACGTTGTCCGAGGGAGCGTTCCTCGCGGGGCTCATCAAGTCGCCGGCGCGGCTCGATCCCCGCACGCACATGGACGCAGCGACGCGGCGCAAGGCGCGCGTGCTGACCAAGATGCGGGACCTCGGCTTGATCACCTCCGAGCAGCGCGCGGACGCGACGCGCGAAGCGGTGCGGTTGCGGCCGCTGCGGCGCTCGAACGGCATCCAGATGAAGGCGGACGCCGGCGCGACGTTCGTTGAGTACGTGAAGCAGCGCCTGCTGGAGAATCCCGCGCTCGGCGCGACCCGCGAGGAGCGCACCCGAACGCTGTTCGAGGGAGGCCTCCAAATTCACACCACGCTCGACCTCGAGGCGGAACGCGCCGCGGAGCGCGCGGTGCGCGACGTGCTCGATCGCGAGGGCGACCCATCCGCGGCGCTCGCGTCGGTGGAGCCGGCCACCGGGGCGATCCGCGCGATGACCGGAGGCACGGACGCGCGCGGCTTCAACCTCGCGGCGCAGGGGCGTCGGCAACCGGGCTCGGCGTTCAAGCCCTTCGCGCTCGTCGCCGCGCTCGAAGAGCGAATCTCGGTGTACGAGACCTACGACGGCAGCTCTCCTCGACGCATCGACCTGCCCGGCGGCGGCACCTGGCTGGTGCACAACTACGAAGACTCGTCGAGCGGGACGATGACCTTGCTGCAAGCGACCGAGCAGTCGGTCAACGCCGTGTATGCACAGCTCGTCGCCGACATCGGGCCGGGCAAGGTCGTGAGCGCCGCGCACCGCATGGGCATCACGAGCCCGCTGGATCCGTATCCCTCGATCGCGCTCGGCGCGCTCACCTACGGCGTCTCGCCGCTCGAGATGGCGTCCGCGTACGCGACGCTCGCGAACGGTGGACGCGCGATGCAGCCGTACGCCATTCACCAGGTGCTCGACGCGAAGCGCAAGGTCGTGTTCGCGCACGCGCCGACGGGCAAGCAAGTGCTCGACGCCAAGGTCGCCGCGAACGCGAGCGCGGTGCTCCAGTCGGTCGTGCAACGCGGAACCGGACGCCGCGCGCAAGGGCTCGGGCGACCCGCCGCGGCCAAGACGGGAACGACCGACGACTATCGCGACTCGTGGTTCGTCGGCTTCACGCCGCAGCTGTCCACGGCGGTGTGGCTCGGATATCCGAAGACGAGCAAGCCGATGTACAACATTCACGGTTTGCCGCGTGTGTTCGGTGGGAGCTTGCCCGCGGAGATCTGGACGAGGTTCATGCGAGCTGCACACGAGGGCATGCCGGTCGCGGCGTTCCCGCATGCGTCGTTCGGTCCGAAGCCTGAAGCAAACGCGACGGCGAAGGAGCTGCCGCGGCTGCGCGAGGAGTGGAAGCGGGGCCGGAGACGCTGACGCTCAGGCGTCGCCCTGCGGGCGATCCGCGAGACCGGGGAACGGCTCCTCGAGAACGAGAAAGGTGGCGGCGCCGGTCGCGACGAGCTTCCCGTCCTCGGAGTACACCTGCCCCTCGCCGTACCCGATGCGCTTGCCGCTGTGCACGGCTTTGCCCTTGCCGGTGATGACGCCGCCGCGCGCCGCAGCCAGATAATGGATGTCGAGCTGCACGGTGACGTGGCTCGCCGCGCCGATTTTGGTGCGAAGGGCCAAGCCGATCGCGGAGTCGAGCAGCGACGCGATGACGCCGCCGTGTGCGATGCCTCCCGGGTTGAAGTGATGTTCTTGGAGCGGAAGGCGAATCTCGCTCTCGCCGTCCGCGATCGAGACGAGCTCGTACCCCATCCATCGCGTGAACGGCGACTGCGCGCTTCGCTCACGCACGGCGTTCTCGAACGAAGGATCGAGCGTCATGACGCGCGATGCTACAAGCAGAGCCGGCGCGAAAGAAATTCGAGGGTGTGAAAACGATCGTGAAACAGTTGCACACGGCCGGCATCGGCGCGGGCGCGGGTGCGCAGGCGTGCGGGCGCGGGTGCGCGGAAACGAATACGAAACGAATGCGAAACAATCGCGCAACAAAAAGCGGTGATCCCGAGTGACCTTTGGGGCCGCCGGTGCCTTCCCCTGTCACCGGCGTTCTCTACTCAGCCGCTCGGGACCAACCGCGGGTGAGAAGCTACGCAGCACCGTTCGTGCTGTCAACATCGGCAAAAGACCTGGACGTTTCCCGGCGCGCGCGTGAAGCCGCAGGTCACGACCCGAAGAAAGCACAAGCGCGCACGGTGCACCACCAAAGTTTTTTTCAACGCGCCGACGCGACTAGGAAATCAGCTTGCGTCGGCGTAGCTCGTATGAAAGGCTTCGCGCCCTCTCGTCGTGGTTCGTTCGAAGGATCTTTCGATGGAGCAGAGTCAACGATGATCAAAGACGCACAGCTAGATCACGTGGCGATTGCGGTGCACGACATTGCGGGTGCTGTTCCGTTGTTCGTCGATGCGCTCGGCGGCAGGTATCTGTTCGGTGCGGACAGCGACGAGCAAGGATTTCGCTTCGCGCAATTCGCGTTGCCGCAAGGCGGCAAGATCGAGCTCGTCGCTCCGCTGTCTCCAGACGGGTTCGTCGCGCGGTTCCTCGCGCGCCACGGTGAGGGCGTGCACCACGTCACGCTCAAGACCGAAGACATCGAAGCCGCGCTCGCGGCGCTCGCGGAGCGGGGCGTGCCGGTGATGATGGTCTCGACCGACCGGGAGGAATGGAAAGAGGCGTTCATCCACCCGCGCGACGCGCACGGGGTGCTCGTCCAGATCGCTCAGTCGTCGTGGACCGACGGGGAGGTGGCGGAGCACCACCTCAGCGACCACACCGACGCGGGGCACCGGCACCTCGCTTTTGAAGACCTCGGTTTCGGCCGATAACTGAAGGGAACACTCGGCAGAACCTGAGCCGCGGTTCGACGTTATAGTTGGATGACGGGAGGTTCCGCCCGGGCCCTCCCGCCCCTTTCGCAGTGATGAGGCTGTCGTTTGCCGTACCCGAGGAGACGTCGCAGTGAGGGTCAAGGTAGAGGTCGTTCGAAGTCCGCGCCGCCGCAAGACCGTTGAAGCAGTCCGTGAGGGAAATCGCATCGTGGTCCGCCTGCCCGCCACCCTCACCGGGAGCGAGGCCCGCCGCTGGGTCAAGGAGATGGTGGACCGGCTCGAGGAATCCGAGCAATTGCAACGCCTCAATGAGAAGCGCGAGCTCCAACGGCGCGCGGAAGAGCTCCACAAACGGTATTTCAACGGACGACCCCGCCTGTCGAGCGTGCGCTATGTGTCCAATCAGCGCGACCGGTACGGGTCGTGCACGCCCTCGGACGGGACGATCCGGCTCTCGCACGTACTCGCGGAGTTCCCGGACTGGGTCCGCGACTACGTGATCGTGCACGAGCTTGCCCACCTGCGCGTCACCGATCACTCACCGAGGTTCTGGGAGCTGGTGCGCCGGTATCCCCTCGCCGAGCGCGCGCGGGGGTTCCTGATCGCAAAGGGTCTCGAAGGCTGACGCGGCGCCGCCGACGCGGTTCCTCGGACGTCGCGGTTCGCCCGTTTATCGTTTTGCCGTGATCGTCGTGCGGCTCGTGCTCGTCCTTGGTCTCGTGTCGGGGCTTGCGGCGTGCTCGTCCTCTCCGCCTCGCGCCGCCGGGCGATCGGTGTCGCCTTCGCCCTCCGCGTCGGTCGCCGTGAGCGCGTCCCCGTCACCGCTGCGGGTGGGAAAGGTGTCGCCGCCGGTCGTGCGCCTGTTCGCAGGGACGCAGTCGGTGATCGGAACGCCGATCAAGTACTGCCTGCGCCAGCAGTGCGTGACCGGCAGGGGAGCGCCGGCGCGGCTCGCCGTCGACGAATCCTCGATCGTGACGTTCGCGCTCGCGCGTACGCCGGAGCGCGCTGTTGCGGTCGTGTCCGGGACGGGAGGCGGCCGGACCGCGCTTGCTCCGGCGACGCTCATGGCGGTTCCCAGCCGGCTCGCCGCGGGCGCGCACCGCGTCACGCTGGAGCTGTCGTGGGCGGACGCGTCGGGAACGTGGGCGTTCGACCTGATCGCGAAGCCGGATTGACGGCCGTCGCTCAGCCGGTCCGCCGGAACCAGGCGTCCGGGTCGGCCAGCTCGTCGTCGGTGGGGAGGTTGTCGGTGTTCTCCCACATCGCGTTCAGCGCCGGCCAGCCCGCGCGCTCGATCACCGCGTCGCAGAACGATCGCGCGCGGAACGCGACGGCGGCGGGCACTTCGGTGCCGAGGAACTTCTCAAGAGCGCGCTCGCCCTCCGCGGAGCGCCGCGCGAGCGACTCCTCGATCGCGTCGAACGCGACGAGCTTGCCGGCCGCGGCCGCGGCGATCGCTCGGTGCGTCGCGGCTTCGACCAGCGCGATGAATCCTTGGAGGCGTTCCTGCGCGGGCCCTGCCGAAGTCCCGCCGAGGCCGAACAGGTTGTCGCCGATGGCGGATTGCAACTGCTCGGGGCTCGAGATGTCGAGCATCTGAAGGCGCTCGAGCGTCTCGGACAAGTTCACGTCGATCGCGGCGAGGTAGCCGTGGTACAGGGACCAGAAGTGCGCGCGCGTCCAGGGGAAGCCGTCGTACAGGATCCGGTGTGCCGACGCGTGCAGCACCGCCCAATACCGCATCTCGCGCCGGTCGATCGAGAGCTCGCGCGCGTGGGCGTCGACGTGCGCGAGCAGGATCTGCGCGCCGCCTTCTTCCTCCACCGGAACCGGGACGTCGTACCCGGCCAGCAGCGACCGCGAGAGCGCGCCGAGGACGCTGCCGCACTGGATGCCGAGGAACAGCGGGATGATTTGCTTGATCACGGCCGTCATCTGGTCGGGGGCGTCGCCGGTCTCGGTCTCGGTTGACAGCGCTCCCGACAGCTTGCCTCCCAGCGGATCGAGCAGCTCCGCGTAGCTCGAGAGCGCCGACTCCACGTACAGCCGCGGCGTGACGGCGCGGATGCGGCCGGGTGTCGCGTCCGCCGGGTAGGAGGCGGCCTCCGCGAGCCACGACTCCGCGAGCCGTGCCGCCTCCGACACGTCGGTGGTGTCCTCGTCGATGAGCGGCGGCGCGTGCTCGGACGACGCCATCGCGGTCGCGACCTGGCGGGCCATGTCCCAGTTGATCGGTCCGCCCGTCCACGACATCGCTTTCGCGATCTCGGCGAACAGCGGCACCTGACCGAAGATCTCCGGGTTGAACTCGAACGGCTCTGGGGCCATGCGGCCATTCTAGTGCCGGGTTTCGGCGCGCTGTTGTCGCACGCGATGGGTAAGATCGCCCGGGGAGAAGATGTGACGATCACAGCGATCACCGGCATCTCCGGGTATCTCGGACAGCGCCTGCTCGAGGTGCTCGAGCGCGACCCGGCGGTCGACCGCATCGTGGGCATCGACGTCGAGGAGCCGCCGGCCGGCTCGCCGAAGCTCGAGTTCCACCGCATCGACGTGCGCGACGTCGCGCTCGCCAAGGCGGTGGCCGGGACCGACGTGGTCGTGCACCTCGCGTACGCGCTCGACCCGATGCGCGACGAGAAGGTCATGCGGGACATCAACGTCGGCGGGACGCACAACGTGCTCGACGCCGCGTCGTCGGTGGGCGTGCCGCGTGTCGTGTACGTGTCGAGCGGCATGGTGTACGGCGCGCATCCCGACAACGACGTGCCGCTCACCGAGCGGTCGCCGCTGCGCGCCAACGCCGACTTTGCGTACGCGGCGCACAAGCTGGAGAGCGAGGTTCTGGTGGCCGCGTTCGCCAAGGGGAACCCGTCGGTGGCGGTGGCGGTGTTCCGCCCCGCCGTGGTGTTCGGGCCGCACGTCGAGAACTTCATGTCGCGCATGCTGGAGGCGCCGCGCGTGTTCGGGGTGCGCGACTTCCGCCCGCCGCTGCAGCTCGTGCACGAGGAGGACATCGCCTCCGCATTGGGGCTCGCGGTGCGCGAGCGGCTCGCCGGCGTGTTCAACGTGGCGGCGGACGGCTGGCTCCCGCGCGACCTGGTCGACGCGATCGTCGGGAAGCGGCGGATCGAGCTTCCCGAGGAGGTCGCGTTCTCACTGGCGGAGCGGTTGTGGAAGGCGGGCATCTCTGAGTCGCCGCCGGGAGAGCTCCACTACCACATGCACCCGTGGGTGCTGTCGAACGAGCGGCTGCGTGCGATCGGGTGGGAGCCGCGCCACTCCAACGAGGAGATCTTGCGGGAGACGCTCGCGGCCCACCGCACGTGGATCTCGGTCGGGCGCGCACGAGTGCGCAAGGGGGACCTCGCGCGCGGGGCCGCCGCGACGATCGGGGCGGTGGGCGCGGTGGCGCTCGCTCGCCGGGCGCGCAAACGGCGGGGCTGAGCGTCGCCGGGCCCAGTGTCACGGCCCAGTGTCACGGCCCAGCGGCCTGTGTCCGCCGCGGCGCATGTTCACCTGGTGAGCATCGTGCTCACGTGGTGAGCATGGGCTCCGGCTCGAGGTGCGCCCGGACGGTGCCGACTCGGTCATTTCTGCCGGTTCGCCGCCACCCGGACCAACGACGTAAAGTGCGTGTTCCGGCACCTGAGGGAGGACTGCCGGAGCATGAAGGTGAACATTCTGAGCAGTGAAAACTCTCTGGCGAGAGGGCGATGCCTGCTCAGGCGCGTCCGAGGAGGAACTCCATCCATGAAACGTGCGCTGTTGATTGCAGCTTCGCTCGCAATGCTTGCGGGCCCGGTCCTGCCGGCCTCCGCCGGCACCGAGGCGAGCCCGACCCCGCTGAAGCCGACCAACGACGCCCCGCGCGCGCTCACGTGGAGCGGCAGCGTCACCCCGGCGCAGTCCGAGACCTACTGGTTCAAGGCGGCGCTCGGGAAGGCGCGCGAGGCGCGCGTCACCACCTGGATCCACTGGGGCACGCCCGAGGACCTTGCAGTCACGATCCTCGACGCCGCGGGTAACCGGGTCGCCGGCTCGGACACCGATCCCGGCGAGGACGAGATCGCGAGCTTCAACATCCGCAACGGCAAGACCTATCAAGTCCTCGTCGAGAGCATCGCCGGGACGCAGACGGCCTACGACGGATACCTGTGGGTGCGCAGCGTCGCCGGAAACGACTTCAAGGGCCCCGGCAAGCTGAAGTACGCGAAGAAGGACGTGCTCGCGACCGTCCAGGTGCCGATCAACATCGTCTTCGTCGGCTTCGACAAGGCGGAGGTCGACGCCAACAAGCAGACGGTGCTGGAGCAGCTTCCTCCGAAATTCCGTCCGGTCATCCGCATCGGGTCTTCGCTCGGCGGCACCGGTATCGTGCGGCGCGACGGAAACCCCGACACGCGCGAGACGTTGTTCAAGACCTTCGACGTGGGCGGCGAGCAATTTTCCATCGCCGGGGGAAGCAACATGATCTACGAGCCGCTCGAGTACACCTACAAGTACAACTTCGTGAACACGTCGGACGCGTGGACGCAGGAGTTCTTCAAGGCGGCACGCCGCGCGTCGTCCGACGGCGACTTCGGGCTCGCGTTCGACCGCGACTTCATCGAGCGCTACAACGCGCGCGGCACGCCGTTGCGCGCGGCGGCCGGCGGCGAGCCCGTCGCACCTGGCGCCGACATTCAGTTCGTCGAAGGCATGAAGCTCGAGGACTGGGTCGCGGCGAACCCGCCGGCCGGTCTCGACTTCGATCTCGACAAGCCGGCGAACGGCTACACGTACTTCGTCGTGGACAGCTTCCGTTCGCAGCACGCTTCGCTCGGATTCGACGCCGACCGCTATCACAACTTCCGCGTGATGAACGAGCTGACGACCGACCCCGACGCCGGCACGCAGAACGGCTTCGATTGGGGCCGCGTGTGGGGAGGCCGCTATCGCTTCCTCATGCTCGACACCGGCGCGGCGCCGAACGGGTGGGAGGCGCCGGTCACGCTCGCGAACACCAAGATCTTCCGCCTGGAGGCGAACGGCGACTCGAGCGCGTACGACCCGCCGATCTGGCACTACAACGACGCCAACATCGCGGACTTCTACGCGCGACTCGGCGAGGACGTGCAGTGGGCGATCTGGATGCGCTTCACGCGCGGCTACCTGTACCGGCCGCGCGCGTACGACAAGTTCATCCTCGCGGCCAACACGTGGCACGACGCCGACGCGTATGTGCCGTGGCCGTCGAAGCTCGAGGAGCTCTACAAGGACAAGCTCGTGCTGCAGCGCTACAAGGAGCTGCTGCCGTACTCGGACTTCGAGGCGTTCTCGCGCTTCAAGTACTTGACGAAGGACGACCCGGAGCAGAAGGCGCTCGACGAAGGCAAGAACCAATCGGTGTCGCGCCTGCCGGTGCCGTTCACGGTGAACACGCATCCGACGATGCTGCTGATCGACCGCAACCGTCCGAAGTACGCGCCGCTGGAGCCGGGCGCGTTCACGATCCCGGTCATCAACGCGGTGTTCCCGACGTTCTACACGTGGTCGCTGCCGGCGATCGTCGGCGGCGTCGCCGAAGGTGAAGGCGGCGACGCGTGGGGCCAGCTGCAGAACGTCAACAACCGAACGAAGACCGCCAAGGCCACGAAGTCCGTCACCGACTCGGCCGGCACGAAGCACGACCCGGTCGCGCCCGACCCGCGCACCGACGGCGTGGACAACATTGCGCGGTTCGGCTTCACGGCGACCGCGTTGCACGAGGCGGGTCACTTCCTCGGGCTGTCGCACAACCACGACGCGGTGGGCTACGACTGGCGCATCGGTCCGTCGGGAGACCCCGCGGGATACTTCGAGACCGTGGACTGGATGTACACCACGACCGCGACTCCGATGGGCTACGGCTGGGAGTACAACAAGTTCGAGGTGATGGACAAGGACAACGCGTGGATCGGTCACGCGCTGGAGTGGCTGTCGGTCGCGCAGGACAACCTCGCCGACGCGTACGCGGCGCTCGACCAGAAGAAGTTCACGTCGGTGCCGGCGGCGGTGAAGTCGGTGCAGGCGAGCACCGAGGCGACGATCGCGGCGGCGGTGGCGGCGCTCAAGGGCGGCCGCTACCTCGACGCGGTGACGACGGCGCGCGCGGCCGCGCGCATGTCGGAGAAGACCGTCGCGACCGCGGCGACCCAAGTGCTCGGCGCGCGCGTCACGCGCCGTGTCGGTGGCGGCACGCTTCCGTCGACCGGTGTGGAGGACGGAGTGTGGTTCGCGCTCGCGTTGATCCTCGTCGCGGCCGGCGCGGGGCTGGGGGCGCGCACGCGGTTGAGGTAACAACAGTCTTATGGTCTGAGATGTTGTCATTGGGTCTGAGGCGTTGTCATTCCTTTGAACGATTGAGCTTGCATAATCGATTTTCTCCATT
>JBIOWR010000022.1:0-6972 GCA_044868775.1 Actinomycetota bacterium | reverse complement strand
ACGCGTCGAGCACACCGCCGTTCGAGCGGAAGTCGAGCGTGATCACGAGCACGGACGCCGTGAAGAGCAACGCGAGCAGATAGCGCGCCCTTCGTGAGCGGTCCGACAGGCGAATCATGAAGCGGGTGCGGCCTGACGGCCGCGCCCTTCAAAACCTCCTTCCCGGGACCCGCGCGCCTCGCGCGCGACGTCCCTCCACCCGGTCAGCGCATCCGCGCACGACCGGTGCGCCGCGGCCCTAAAGCCTGGACTGCCTCTAGTGCCGCGACGACGAAATCAGGACGCGTTTCATCGCGTCGAAGTCCTCGACACACCTGCCGGTCCCGAGCACCACGCACGACAGCGGCGACTCGGTGATGTGTACCGGCATGCCCGTCTCGTGCTTGAGCCTCTCGTCGAGGCCCTTCAGCAACGCTCCCCCTCCGGTGAGCACGATGCCCTTGTCCATGATGTCGGCCGCGAGCTCCGGCGGGGTGCGGTCGAGCGTGTTCTTGACCGCGTCCACGATGCTGTTCACCGGTTCCTCGACCGCGCGGCGGATCTCGTCCGCGCTGACGATGATCGTCTTCGGCAGACCCGTCACGAGGTCGCGCCCGCGTATCTCGGCGTGCGGCTCGTCCGGCAGCGCCCACGCCGACCCGACCGTCACCTTGATCTCTTCCGCCGTGCGCTCCCCGAGCGCAAGCGAGTACTCCTTCTTGATGTACTGGATGATGCCCTCGTCCAGCTCGTCGCCCGCGACGCGCACGCTCGACGACGTGACGATGCCGCCGAGCGAGATCACCGCGACCTCGGTGGTGCCGCCGCCGATGTCCACGATCATATTGCCGGTGGGCTCGTGGATCGGGAGCCCGGCTCCGCTCGCGGCGGCCATCGGCTCCTCGATGCACTCCGCGAAGCGGGCGCCGGCGGCGTAGGCGGCCTCGGTCACCGCGCGCTGCTCGACGCTCGTGATGCCGCTCGGCACGCACACGACGATCCGGGGCTTGGCGAGCCACCGGCGGCGGTGCACCTTCTGGATGAAGAACCGGAGCATCTTCTCGGTCACGTCGAAGTCCGCGATCACGCCGTCCTTCAGCGGACGGATGACCTGGATGTGTCCGGGCGTGCGCCCGATCATGCGCTTCGCCTCCGTCCCGACCGCGAGGATCGCGCCGGTCTTCATGTGCACGGCGACCACGCTGGGCTCGTTCAGGACGATGCCCCGGCCACGCACGTAGACGAGCGTGTTGGCGGTGCCAAGATCGACCGCCATGTCGCGCCCGAGGAATTGGAATACGCTATCGAGCATTCGAGGATTTTTCCGGGTCTGGGTCAGACCGCTCGGCCGATTCTAGCATCGGGCCCTGAGCAGCCCAAACCCGGCCTCCGCGACCTAATTGCGGAATGACCTGGGCAAACGCTTGGATTGCGTCACGCCTGTATCGTGCCCTTCGTTCCATTGGGTAGCGGTGCCCGGTGAGGCCGCAGGTGGGCGCGCCTCCGTTCCGGCCGCGGCGCGGGGCAGGACCACCCAACCGAGGGGGAGAAGAACGTCCGCATGAGACGCGTCGCGACGCTGCTGCTCCTGTTCGCGCTCAGCGCCGGCGTCCCGACGGTCGCGCCCGTCGGCCCGGCCGACGCCGGCAGCCGGCTCTACGAGAAGCACGCCAACCTCGACATCGCCAAGCGCGTGGCGGCGCTCCTGGCTCGCGCCGGCGTCCCGGTCATCATGACCCGCTCCACCGACCGCACCACGTCGCTGTCGTCTCGCACCGCGCTCGCCAACGCGCGGCGCGTGGACGCGTTCATCTCGCTCCACAACAACTCGGCACGGTCCGCGGCGGCCAATTGGAGCGAGGTGTACTACCAGCTCCGCGGCGGAGGCTCGCGCGTGCTCGGCGACGCGATCCGTCGCGCGCACGCGGCGCGGCTCGGCCAGACGTCGTACCTCAAGACGCGGCGCGGCGACCACGGCGACTACTACTTCCAGCTGCGCACCACGCGGATGCCGGCCGTCATCGTGGAGAGCGCGTTCGTGTCGAACCGCTCGCAGGCGCGGCTGCTCGCCACGAGCGCGAGCTACCGGCAGAAGATCGCGCAAGCCGTCGTCGATGGGATCATGGTGTTCCAACGAACGCTCCGCCGCCCGAACATCGCGCCCTCGTTCGCGAACGGACCGCGCGCGGAAGTCCCCGCGCTCCCCCGTCCGGAGCAGGTGCGCGCCGGAGCGATCAACGCACGCACGGTTCGCCTGTCGTGGCGCGTGCCCGATATCCCGGTCGGAGACGTCTTCGTCTATCGCAACGGCGTCGCGCTCGGACGCGCGCCCACCGCGAACGGCTTCTTCGAAGACGTGTGGGCGGCGCCCGGACAAACGTATCGCTACGAGCTGCGTCTCGGCGTGCGCGATCCCGGCCCGGTGACGCTCGAATCGTCGCCGTCCGTCGCGACCGTGCGCACGCCGCCGATCGTCGTGTGCATCGACGCCGGCCACGGCGGTAGCGACCCGGGCGCGAGCGCGCGCCTGTAAGAGCCAAGATCACTCGTCGCTAAGCAGACTCACCCACCCCCTCGCGGCCACGATGACGTGATCGACGAACTCGATCCCGACGATCTCGCTCGCCTCGGCCAGCCTCGCCGTCACGTTCACGTCGTCCGGGCTCGGCTCGGGATCGCCGCTGGGGTGGTTGTGCGCCACCAGGATCGCGGCGGTGCCGGGCTCGCGCAGCGCGACGGCGAGGATCTCGCGTGCCTCCATCGGCGCGTGCGCAACGCCGCCGATCCCAACCACCGCCTCGCGCAACACGCGATGCTTGCGATCGAGGAGCAGCACGACCGACCGCTCGTGCTCGAGGTGCGCAAGCTGCGGATGCAGCAGGTCGACCGCGTCCTCGGGACATCCGATCTGCGGACGCTCCGCCGCGAGCGCGCGCGCCGAGCGGCGCCCGAGCTCGAGCGCCGCGACGATCTCGGTGGCTTTCGCACGCCCGCAACCGGGAAACTGCGCGAGCGTCTCGGGCCCGACGCGCGCGAGACCTGCCGCACCGCCGACGCGACCGAGGATGCGCGCCGCGAGATCGAGAACGCCTTCGCGCGCGGTTCCCGTGCGCAGCAACAGCGCCAGCAGCTCCGCGTCGGACAGCGACGACGCGCCGGAGGAGAGCATCCGCTCGCGCGGACGGTCCGCCAACGCGCGCTCGGAGACGCGAAGCGGTCTGACGACGCCGGGAGCCACGGCTCCCGCCGCGCTCACGACAGCTCGGGGAAGAAGAGCGCGAGCTCTCGATCGGCCGACTCGGGCGAGTCGGATCCATGCACGATGTTCTCGGTGACCGCCAAGCCGTAGTCACCGCGCAACGTCCCCGGCGCCGCTTTCTTCGGATCGGTGACGCCCATCATCGTGCGCACCACCGGCACCGCCTCGTCTCCCTCCACACACATCGCGACGATCGGGCCGCTCGTGATGAACGCGAGCAGCTCGGGGAAGAACGGCTTCTCGATGTGCTCGGCGTAATGCTGCTTCGCGAGCTCGTCGTCGACGGTGAGCATGCGCATCGCCGTGATGAGGAGCGTCCTGGCTTCGATCCGGCGAATCACCTCGCCCACCAGACGGCGGCGCACGCCGTCGGGCTTGACGAGCACGAGCGTTCGTTGAACGGCCATCGATGACATCCTTTCAGCATCAGGAAAGAAGCGTCGTTCGAGCTTCGCCGACAGTGTATAGAGAGCCTGTGACAAGGATGCAATCACCTGCCGACGCATGCTCCCGCGCGAACGCGAGCGCGCCGGCAACGGATGCAACGACGTGAACGTCGCCTCCCAATGCTCGCGCCTCCGCAGCGATGCGCTCGGCCGGAGCCGCGCGCGGAGACGCGTTCTGCGTCGCAATCACGAGCGACGAGGGTGGCACGAACGGCCGCAGCACGCCGGCGACGTCCTTGTCGGCGAGCACCGACACGACGAGGATCAACCGCTCGAACGTGAACGACTCGCCGACGCCGGCAGCCGCCGCAACGGCGGCCGCAGGATTGTGCGCGCCGTCCAGAACGATCAGCGGCGCACGTGAAACGACCTCCAGCCGGCCGGGCGACCGCACGCGAGTCATCGCCTCGGCCACGAGGTCGTCGTCGAGCTCGCGATCTCCCAGGAACGCCGACACGCCGGCGAGCGCCAGCGTTGCGTCTCGCGCAAGCGCCTCGCCGTACAGCGGAAGGAACACGTCCTCGTAGCGGCTCTCGCGCACGCGAATCCGCAAGCGCTGGCCGCCCATCGCAACGAGCCGCTCCTCGAGCACGAACTCGTTCCCCCACACGCGAAGCTCGGCGCCCACGTCGGCTGCGCGGCGCTCAAGCACCGACAGCACGTCCGGCTCCTGCTCGGCGGTCAGCGCGATCGAATCGGGCTTGATGATGCCGGCCTTTTCGCCCGCGATCTCCACCGGCGTCGATCCCAGCTCCGGGTGATCGAGCGCGATCTCGCACAGCATCGCCACGCGCGCGTCGATGAGGTTCGTTGCGTCCCACGTGCCGCCCATCCCCACCTCGAACACGCCCGCGGCCACCGAACGCTCCGCGAACCACACCTGCGCGAGCATCGTCAGCGCTTCGAACCACGTGACGCGTTCACCGCGCGCGTCGACGATCTCGAAGAACGGCTCGAGATACGCGTAGGTGTCGGCGAACTCGTGCTCGGAGATCGGCTCGCCCGAGAACAAGATGCGCTCGGTGACCGACACGAGATGCGGCGACGTGTACGTTCCGATGGCGAGGCCCGCGGCGCGCAACAGTTGCGTGCACACCGCAGCGGTCGTGGTCTTGCCGTTCGTTCCGGTGACGTGCAACGAGGGATACGACAGCTGCGGTTGCCCGAGCAGGTCCGACAGCGCGCGCATGCGATCGAGGTCGGGCACCATCCGCTCGGGTACGCGCGCGTCGAGCGCGGCGAGCGCTTCCGGGAACCTCACGATCCGAGCAGCTCGCGCAGCGCGTCCTCGAGGCGTCCGATCGCCGAGCGAGCTTCCGCGAGCCGCTCGCGTTGTTGCTCGACGACGTCTTCGGGAGCGCGGGCGACGAAGTCTTCGTTCGCGAGCTTTGCTTCGACGCGCTGCGCTTCGAGAGCGAGCTTGTCGATCTCCTTGCGCAAGCGCGCCGACTCGGCGTCGACGTCGAACAAGCCGGCGACCGGGACGTGGATCTCCGCGCCGGACAGAACGAGACGCGCTTCGCCGGGAGCGTTCCGCGAAGTGGAAGAGACGTCGACGTCTCCCCACCGCGCCACGGATCGAATGCGCTCCAGCTCGCCCGTCAACATCGTGCGCAGCTCGTCATCGGGAACGGTGATGGCCGAAGCCGGACGCACGCTCGGCGCGATGTTGTGGTCGGCGCGGAACCGCCGCAACGCGCCCACGATCTCCTGCACGAATTCGAACGCGCGCTCGGCGTCCTCGTCGGCGTGCCGCGCGTCCGCAACGGGCCACGGTGCGTCGATCACGCCTTCGCCCGTCATCGCCCGGTGCAGCTCCTCGGTGATGAACGGCATGATCGGATGGAGCAATTCCAGGATCGCGTCGAGCACGTACGCGAGCACGCCGCGCGTCGCGCGAACCCGTTCGTCGTCGCCGGACAGCAGCGGCCCCTTCGCCCACTCGATGTACCAGTCGCAGAACTCCGACCACGTGAACTGCCGCAGGCTCTGCGCCGCGGTCGCGAAATCGTACTCCTCCATCGCACGATCCACCGACGCCGTCACGAAAGCCAAGCGCGAGAGAATCCATCGATCGCCGAGCGAACGGCGCTCCAAAGGCGGCAACTCTTCGAGCGAATCGCCCAGGTTCATCAGCACGAAGCGCGACGCGTTCCACAGCTTGTTCGCGAAGTTGCGGTCGCCCTCGATCCACTTCTCGTCGATGGGCACGTCGCCGCCGAGCGTCGCCGACCGGATCAGCGTCATGCGCAACGCGTCGGCGCCGTACTTGTCGATCATCTCCAGCGGATCGATGACGTTGCCGAACGACTTCGACATCTTCTTGCCGCGGAAGTCGCGCACCATGCCGTGCACGTGCAAGACGTGGAACGGCACGTCGTTCATGAAGTGCACGCCCATCATCATCATGCGCGAAACCCAGAACGTGATGATGTCGTAGCCGGTCACGAGCACCGACGTCGGATAGAACGTCTTCACGTCCTCGGTGTCGTCCGGCCACCCGAGCGTGGAGAACGGCCACAACGCGGACGAGAACCACGTGTCGAGCACGTCCGGATCTTGCGTCAGCTCCTCGCTTCCACACGATGCGCACGACGCCGGGTCGTCGCGGTATGCCTTCTCGTGCCCGTCGGCGCACGTCCACACCGGTATGCGGTGACCCCACCACAGCTGACGCGAGATGCACCAGTCGCGCAGGTTCTCCATCCAATCGAAGTAGTTGCGCTCGTAGCGCGGCGGGATCACCCGCGTCTTGTGCTCGCGCACCGCCGCGATCGCGGGACGCGCGAGCGGTTCCACGCGCACGAACCACTGGTCGGACAGCAGCGGCTCCACCTCGGTATGGCAGCGCTGGCAATGGCCGACCGCGTGCACGAACGGCCGCTCCTCCTTGCCGACCGCGCCTTCCGCGCGCAGCGCTTCGAGCACGGCCTTGCGTGCCTCGTATCGATCCATGCCGGCGAAGCGTCCAGCGTCGTTGGTCATGCGCCCGTCGAGGCCGATCACCGACACGCTCGGCAACCCGTGGCGCTGCCCGATCTCGAAGTCGGTGGGGTCGTGCCCGGGCGTCACCTTCAGCGCGCCGGCGCCGAACTCGGGATCGACGGCTTCGTCGGCGACGATCGGAAGCTCGCGTCCGACGAGCGGCAGGATCGCCACCTTGCCGACGAGCGCGCGGTAGCGCTCGTCCTCGGGATGCACCGCGACGGCCGTGTCGCCCAGCATCGTCTCGGGCCGCGTCGTCGCCACCACCAGCGCGCCCGATCCGTCCGCGAGCGGATAGGAGAG
>JBIOWR010000021.1:0-2194 GCA_044868775.1 Actinomycetota bacterium | reverse complement strand
GGTCGTGCCGCCGAGCGGCCACCTGAGAATCCAGGTGTACCTGCCGGACGGCCGCCGGTTCTGGGAAGACGAGACGAGCTACCGCTGCGGCGGTGTGGGTGAGCAGTTCTTCCCGGACGACGGTCCGATCCGGGCGATCTGCTAGGGCAGGTGAACGTCGATGGTCTCGCACACCTCCACGCCCACTTGGTCGAACCGATCGCAATGGTCCAGGTAGAAGGTGTGCTCCGATGCCGGCGCGGGAACGCACGTTCCCTTCGTCGTCTTGCCCGCAACGGGAACGCTGACGCTCACCGTCACGCATGCGTGATTAGCCGCGGCCAATTGCAATGAGATCACGACGGCGGCACACGAAGCGCACACGACGAACAAGAGCAGAAGCGGTCTCATGACTGTGATCTCCCTGGCTCCGCGTTGCTCCCTGGTGATCCCTATACGGCGCACCGTTTCGAATCGACGCGGAAAAACTTTCGCAACGAATCCGAACCGCATCGCGTATAGCGAATGGAAGGGATTCCTCACACGGTGCCGGTCCGGGCGCGCGTGCGAGGTTGCGCACTCGCTCCGCGCCGGGAGCCGAGCGGGCCGTTCCATGCCCTCTGGTGTTAGGCGCGTCTTCACTGGAGAAGAGGATGGGGCGGTTCACGCTTTCGGGATCGGTGGTCGAGGCGGAGTCCGGCGCCGGCATCGGTGGTCTGCTCGTGAAGGTCTTCGAAGCCGGCTGGGGTTTCGCCGGACTCGTCGGCGCGACGTTCACCGGACCGAACGGCACGTTCGAGATCGCAACGGACGAGCGTCGGCTAATGATGCACGTGCACGTGTATACGCACGACGGCGATATCGAGCTGTACTCCACGAAGGAGCCGATGATGTGGAGCGGCGAGACGTGCGAGGTGCGCGTGCCCCGCGCACAGCTCGCGCCGCTCTCGCCCGCCGGCGAGGTCGTGCTCATCGGTGACGACGATCGCGAGCGGAGCGTGTTCCAGCCCGGGGAGACGCTCGTGCTGGCGGCGCGAGGGCTCCGTCCGGCGACGCCGTTTCGCGTGAACGTGAGCGATCGGCGCGGGTCGCTGGTGTTCGAGGACGTCGTGCTGAGCAACGCGGACGGCGTCGTCGAGCCGGTTGCGCTGTGGCGGTTCATGGGTTTGGAGGCTGCGAGCGGCCGGGGGCGCGCTCCGGTCGTCGAGGCCGTGGAGCATTCGAGCGGACAGCACATCACGGTGACGTTGCGCGAGCGCGAGCGCGTCGTCGGGACGGCGAGCTTCGAGCTCGATGCGGGCGCGCGCCGGCCGATCGTCGTGAGCTGTGATCGCAGGGAAGCCGTGCTTCCGTCGTTCGAAGCCGGAGCGCACGATGCGCGCGTGCTGCTGTTGAACTTTCCCGCGTCGCGGGCGCGCGTGTGGATGACGCGCAGCCGGGCCGCCTGGCGGCCTGGAGATCCATTCATCCCGGCCGCGCTCGCGAACGGAAGCGTTGCGTGCGTGGACGTCGATCTCACCGGCGACGTGCAGACCGTGGTGATCGCGCCGGCCGCGCACGTGCTCCCCGGCGAATACGCGTTCGTCGTGCGTCCGCTCGGGCAGGGCGCACCGGCGGAGTCGGCGGAGCTGCAACCCACCGACGTGATCGGGGGCCGGCGCGGCGCCGGCCTCGTCGTTCGGCGGCATGCGTGGAAGACCGGCTGACGCGTTGTCCAGATGACCAAAAATCGCCGTGAATTTTCGGGTCGCGCAGCGGACCGGCGGAGGAAGTGGGCGGCACCCGTCGAAGTCCCGCTCGTCACGGGCGGAGGGCCCGCGCTCTTTCCGGGCCGTTAAAGGGGGCAGGGAGCATGAGGGTGTTGCGCCTCACCGCACTGCTGTGTTGTGCGGTGCTGCTGGTTCCGTCGCTCGCGTTCGCGGGCGAGGTTCAGGGAGACGACGTGTCCACGGTGGGCACCGTTCCGGACGAGGCCGGAGAGGTGGTCACGTGTCACTCGTCAACCGGGACCGAGGTGATCGACGGCGTCACGTACTACTACTCCGACATCGAGTGCAACGAGGAGGTCAAGGGCCTTCGCACGTCGGTGTGGGTGAACCAGGGAACGCAACGGTGGGATGGAGATTCGCCGGAGTGTTACAACTGCGAGCACGTGCACGATCGCGTGACGTGTGACTGCACCGGCTTCCGCACCGTGAGCGCAGCGAACCACATC
>JBIOWR010000020.1:0-10486 GCA_044868775.1 Actinomycetota bacterium | reverse complement strand
TGTCCTCGATGTTGTTGCCGAAGATCCAGAGATAGAGCATGTTGCCCGCGATGTGCAGGATGCTCCCGTGCAAGAACATCGAATAGAAGATCGAGAACCACACGTTTTTGTTGGGACAGCTGATCTTCTCCTCGACCTGCCCGTCCACGCGCAGCTCGACGTCGCCGAGCGGCTTGTTGTCGAAGACCTCTTTGGGGATCGCGGCGTTGCAATAGAAGAATCGCGCCTGCTCGACGTCGGATGCGGCGATCGGTTCGCGCAGGAACACCAACACGTTGAGCGCGATCAGAACGATCGTGAGGACGGGCGTCGTTGTCGTCGGATTCTGATCCCGTACCGGGATCATGTCAGAACAATTGCCTCAGGATCAGCATGTCGCGCGCGTTGGCGTCGATGCGCAGCTTGCCCGAGAGAAACGCGAACACCGGTGAGAGGCGGCCCTCCGCGAGGGCGACGAGGTCCTCGCTCGCGACGGTGATGCGAACGTCGGCGTCGTCGTGCTCGCCTTTGGCCATCGAGTTGAGCCGGCCGCCGTTGAGCGTGCTGCGATACGAGATCTCGTGATCGGTAATGTGACATACGAGAACGCGCTCCTCCGGCAATCCCTTGTCGCCGAACTTCGCGGCGTTGAATCGCTTGATGAGCTCTTTGAGCGTGCGCTCGACTTGTGCCTCAGTGGCCACGGCGCGAGGATAGCACGGCGCCGACGCTCGCCCGCGAGTGTCGCCCACGTAGAATCGCCGCGGCAATGCCGCCGCCGGAAGGAGGCAGGATGATCGAGGCGCTCAAGCGATACTCATCGGTCGTGTCCGGGTTCGCGGAGGTCCCGAGAAAGCGCGCGGAGCAGATCGCTTCGTCGCTCGCCAAGCAAGGATTCATCTCCACGGACCAGGTTCGCTCGATCGCGGAAGAGATGATGCGCCGCGGCCGTGAGAACCGCGAGAAAGCGTTGGAGTTCGTGCGCCGCGAGCTCCCCAAGCTCGGCGTCGCGTCCAAGACCGAGCTGGAGCGTTTGCGTCAGCGCGTGCAAGCGCTCGAAGCCAACCAGCGCGCGAGCGCGCGCGCCACGTCGCCGCGCGCGCCCTCGGCGAAGTTGGCCTCGTCGAAGAGGTCCGCCGCCCCTGCGAGGAAGCGCGCCCCGCGGAAGAGATCGCCACGAAAGGCCTAGCGCCGCGGTTGCGACGGGCCGGCGAGCGCACCGCGTAAGATGGCCGGGATGAATCCCGCAGAGATCGAGGCGGAGGTGGCGCGCATCGCCGGGCTTCCGTTGCTCGAACGTGCCGCCGCCACCGAAGCGCTCGAAGCGCAGCTGCGCGCGGCGCTCGACGAGATAGCGCCGGACGCACGAGGAGCGTGACGGCCAAGGACGCGGCCGGCACCGGAGCCGCGCGCTTCGTCTCACGCGGGGGCGACAAGCTGCAAGCCGCGCTCGATCGCTTCGTGATCGACGTCACCGGCATGCGCGCGCTCGACGCCGGCGCCTCCACGGGGGGCTTCACCGACTGCCTCCTCGCGAACGGCGCCGCACACGTGGTAGCCGTCGACGTTGCGTACGGCGCGCTGGCGTGGTCGCTGCGCAACGACGAACGGGTCACCGTCCTCGAGCGATCCAACGTGCGCACGCTCGATCCGGCGCTGATCGAGCCGCCGGCCGACCTCGTCGTGGCCGACCTTGCATTCATCTCGCTCACGGCGGTTCGCGACGTGCTGCTCGCGGCGAGCACCCCGCACGCGCACCTGGTGCTCTTGGTGAAGCCACAGTTCGAGGCCCCGCGCGGAGCAGTCGAGCGGGGCGGGGTTGTGCGAGATCGGGCAGTATGGGCCCTGACCATGCGCACCGTCGCCGATTCGTACCGCGCCGCAGGCTGCGGCCTCGCCGGCGCGTGCGCGTCTCCGCTGAAAGGACCGGCGGGGAACCGCGAGTTCTTCCTCCATCTCGTCAAGGGCGGCGGCGACACCGGCTCGATGAACACAGTCGTCGACGCCGCCGTGGAGGAGGCCCCGTGAAGCGCGTCGCCGTCGTGCTGCACGGCTCGCGCGCGGCCGCGGCCGAGATCGGCCGCACGCTCGTCGCCGAGCTCGGCGCGCGCAACGTCGAGGTCGTCGCGCTCCCCGAAGACGCCGAGCGGCTCGGCGCACCGGCGGTCGCAACCCCGGCGTTGTACATAGCCGACGACGTCGACCTCGTGTTCGTGCTCGGCGGCGACGGAACGCTGCTGCGCGCCGCGGCGCTCGTGCGTGGGAGCGGCACGCCGCTCCTCGGCGTCAACCTCGGCCGCCTCGGTTTCCTCACGCAGCTCGAACGCCACGAGCTGTCCACCGCGCTGACAAAGATCCTCGCGGAAGGCTTCGAGGTCGAGGAGCGCATGACCCTCGAAGGAGAGGTCGTCTCCGGCGACGAGATCGTCGAGGAGATCTGGGCGCTCAACGACGTCATCGTCGAGAAGCTCTCTCCCGGACGGCTCATCAAGCTCTCGGTCGCGATCGAGGGAGAGCCGTTCACCTCGTTCGGATGCGACGGGCTCATCGTCGCGACGCCGACGGGCTCCACGGCGTACTCGTTCTCGGCGCACGGTCCGGTGGTCGCGCCCAACCTCGATTGCCTCGTGCTCACGCCGGTGTCGGCGCACGGGCTGTTCGATCGCTCGATCGTCGTCGCGCCGCACGACACGATCACGATCACCATCCTGCCGGATCCCGACGCAGTCTCCCTCGTCATCGACGGGCGCAAGTCGCTGGAGCTGACGCCCGACATGCAGGTGCGCGTGCGCGCCGGCAAGAAACGTGCGCGCCTCGCGCGGCTCGAAGCGACGCCGTTCTGGTCGATCGTCCGCACGAAGTTCGGCATGCGAGGAAGCGACCTGCCGTGAAGCTCCGGCGCAACCGCCAGAACGGCGCGCTCAGCGGCGTCGCGCGCGTCGACCGCCGCACCAAGGATTTGCTCCATCGCCTGCGCCCCGGCGAGGTTGCGGTCATCGACCATCAAGACCTCGATCTCGTCTCCGCGGAAGGTCTCGTCGAGCGCGGCGTGCGCGCGGTCGTCAACGCATCGGCGTCGATCAGCGGGCGCTACCCGAACGCCGGGCCGATGGTGCTCGCGCGCGCCGGCATCCCGCTCATCGACGGGGCCGGCGCCGACCTGCTCGACCGCATCGCGGAAGGCGAGCGCATCCGCATCGACGGGGGAGACGTGTTCGGCTCCGACGGCTCGCTGCTCGCGACCGGCCGGCGCCTCGAAGGACCTGAGCTCGAGCACCTCGCCGTCCTCGCCGCGCGAGAGATCGGCGGCGAGATCGAACGCTTCGTGCAGAACACCATGCAGTACCTGTCGAACGAGCGCGCGCTGATCCTCGAAGGCGCCGGCATCCCCGACCTCGACACGAACTTCGACGGACGCGATGCGCTGGTCGTCGTGCGCGGCCCGCACTACAAGCAAGACCTGCAAATCCTGCGCGCGTACATCAAGGACGTCCGGCCGGTGCTGATCGCCGTCGACGGCGCGGCCGACGCGCTGCTCGACGAAGGACTGGAGCCCGATCTGATCGTCGGCGACATGGATTCCATCTCCAACGACGCGTTGACGTGTGGAGCGGAGATCATCGTGCACGCGTATCCGGACGGTCGCGCGCCCGGGCTCGAGCGCATCGAAGGCCTCGGCATCGACGCGAAAGTGATGCGCAGCGCGGGCACGAGCGAGGACATCGCGCTGCTGCTCGCGTACGAGAAAGAGGCGGACCTCATCGTCGCCGTCGGCACGCACGACAACCTGGTGGAGTTCCTCGACAAGGGCCGCGCCGGGATGGCGAGCACGTTCCTCGTGCGCTTGAAGGTCGGTCCGAAGCTCGTCGATGCGAAGGGCGTGAGCCGGCTGTATCGCACGCAAGTCCGGCGGCTCGACCTCGTGATGCTCGTGCTCGCGGCGCTCGCTGCGTGGCTCATCGTCGTGTGGGTGTCGGAGCCGCTGCGCTTGTTCTTCCGCCAGCTCATCGAGATGGCGCAGCACGCGCTGTTCCGGATCAAGAATCTATTCTGAGATGATCAACTTCCGGTACCACATCGTGTCGCTGGTCGCGGTGTTCCTCGCGCTCGGGCTCGGCATCTTGATGGGCTCCACCGTCATCGACCAAGGGCTCGTGCGCCAGCTCCAGAATCAAACGCGCTCGCTCGCCGGCAACCTGGACTCGGTGCGCGGCGAGAACGGAACGCTCAAGAACCAGCTCTCGTTGTGGGAGACCTTCGGGGAGAGCTCGCTCGCGCCGTTGATCAGCGGACGCTTGCAAGGGCGGAGCGTCGTCCTGCTCGCGCAAGACACGACCGACCCGCACCTGTTCGATCAGCTCGCCGACGTGCTGCGCGACGCCGGAGCCACGAACGCAGGCCGCGTGACGTTCTCTCCCAAATGGACGCTCAAGGACGCCCCGTCGCGCGAGCAGCTCGGCCTCGCGCTCGGCGCGCCCGCCGCCGGTGCGGAGGAGATGTGGAGCGAAGCCGCGGGGCGTCTCGCCGGACGCCTCGGCCGCGCGCGCGACGTCACCGAGCAAGGAGACTTGCTCACCGCGCTGCAAACCTCCGGCTTCCTGTCCGTGGACGCCGCGTCCGCGGGAGCGTTCCCGCCCGCCAACGCCCTCGTGATCGTGCTTGCGTCCGGCGCGAAGGACGCCAACCCGCCGGAGGCGGAGTTCTTCATGCCGTTCCTTCGCGCGCTGAGCCCCGCGCGCAGGACGCTCGTCGCCGAGCCGGTCGGGTCCGCGGATTCGCTCGCTGAACGCGTGCGCGGCGACGCGCAGCTGCGCGCGAAGGTATCGACGATCGACGACGGCGACATCACGCTCGGGCGGCTCGCGCTCGTGCTGTCGTTGCGCGAGCTTGCGGCGAACGCTCGCGCGACGCATTTTGGCGCGAGGCGCAGCGCGAGCGGATTGCTGCCGGCATCGTTCCTGCGATGAGCGACACCGTGGCGGCGATCGTCCCGGCTTACAACGAAGCCGGTCGCATCGGCGCCACCGTGCGATCCCTTATCGGCAGCAAACGCATCACGGAAGTCGTCGTCGTCGACGACGGCTCTGCGGATGAGACCGCAGAGCGCGCCCATGCATCCGGCGCACGCGTGATACGCAACGAGCGCAACCTCGGAAAGGGCGCCGCGGTGGCGGCCGGCGTGCGCGCGACCGACGCGCCGGTGCTGTTGCTCTGCGACGCGGACCTCGAGGAGACGGCCGCGCTCGTGACCGCGCTGCTCGATCCGGTCCTGAGCGGCGAGGCCGACATGGCGATCGCCGCGCCGCCGCAGGACGGCGGCCCCAGCGGGTTCGGTCTCGTGGAGTCGTTCGCGCGCTGGGGCGTCGAGCGGCTCGCGCGCACGCGTATGGACCGGCCGCTGTCGGGCCAGCGCGCCGTGCGCCGCGCGGTACTCCCGATCGACGATCCCGCCGGCGGGTTCGGCCTAGAAGTCGGCCTGACGATCGACGCCGTGCGCCGCGGTGCGCGCGTCGTGGAGGTCCCGGTCGCGTTTCGCCACGCGCGCACCGGCCGCGACGTCGCCGGGTTCGTGCACCGAGCGAAGCAGGGGCTCGACGTCGCGGCGGTCCTCTTCAAGAAGGCGGTGACGCGATGACGCGCGCATTGCTCGCGTTGCAAGCCGGCATCTTCTCGCTCGGCGTCACCTACCTGTTGCTGCGCGCCATGATCCCCACCGCGCCCCTGCGGCGGCCCAACTATCGCGGCATTCCCGTTGCGGCCGGCATGGGCGTCGTGCTCGTGATCGGCATCGTCGCCGGCACTGCGATCGTCGGTGCGTTGTTCGCGCTGAGCCCCTCATCGCGGCTGCTCGGGTCCACGTCGGTCACTGCGGTGCCGCTCGTCGCTCTCGCGGTCGGGTTCGCGCTTCTCGGTCTCTTCGACGATCTCTCAACCGCACCCGAACGCGGCTTCCGCGGCCACCTCGGCGCGGTGCGCCAAGGGCGCGCGACGAGCGGCGCGCTGAAGCTGTTCGGCGGCGCTGCGATTGCGCTCACGATCGCGGCGCCCGAATCCACGAACCTCGGCTGGCTGCTCGTGCACGGAGCGTTGATCGCGTTGATGGCGAACGTGTTCAACGGCTTGGACCTGCGTCCCGGGCGCGCTGCGAAGCTGTTCATCGTCGGTGTGACGCCGCTCGCGATCGCGGCAACCAAAGCCGGAACGGCGACGCTCGCCGCTGCGCTCGGCGCGACGGTCGCGTTTCTCCCCGACGACGTCCGCGAGCGCGCGATGCTCGGCGACGCGGGAGCCAACGCGCTCGGCGCGCTCCTCGGTGGAGCGATCGTGTACGCCGAGCCGGACGGGTGGGTGCGCCTGGGCGTGCTCGGCCTCCTCGTCGTGCTCACGCTCACCGGCGAGAAGCCGGGATTCTCTCGCGTGATCGCTGCGGTTCCTCCGCTTCGTGCGCTCGACCTCGCCGGTCGCGTTCCCGAGACCGCACCCGTGCGCGAAACGCAACGCGCTCCCCAGACTCCTCGCGCCGCCGATACTCCTGGCCTGGGGCCGCCGCCTGGGCTAAGATGAAACCCCGTAGGGCCAGCCGGCCCGCGGGGAATTTTTTTTATGGCCAAATACCTGTTCGTCACGGGCGGCGTCAGCTCCAGCCTCGGCAAAGGCCTCACCGCTTCCTCCCTCGGCAGACTTCTCAAATCGCGCGGATTGCGCGTCGTGATGCAAAAGCTCGACCCCTACATCAACGTCGATCCCGGCACGATGAACCCGTTCCAGCACGGCGAGGTGTTCGTCACCGACGACGGGGGAGAGACCGACCTCGACCTCGGCCATTACGAGCGCTTCATCGACGAGAACCTCACGCGCGAATCTTCCGTGACCACCGGCGCCGTGTACTCGACCGTGATCGCGCGCGAGCGGCGCGGCGAGTTCCTCGGCGCGACGGTGCAAGTGATCCCGCACATCACCGAAGAGATCAAGCGCCGCATCCGCGCGGTCGCGCACGACGAGGTCGACGTGGTGATCACCGAGATCGGCGGCACCGTCGGTGACATCGAGTCGCTGCCGTTCCTCGAAGCGATCCGCCAGATGCGTCACGACGTCGGCCGCGACAACGTCTTCTATCTCCACGTGTCGCTGGTGCCGTACATCGGGCCGTCCGGCGAGCTCAAGACCAAGCCGACCCAGCACTCCGTCGCCGAGCTGCGCAGTATCGGTATCCAGCCCGACGCGATCGTGTGCCGGTCGGATCGTCCGCTCACGCAAGCGCTCAAGAAGAAGATCGCAAACTTCTGCGACGTCGACGTGGACGGCGTCGTCAGCGCGATGGACTCGCGCAACATCTACGAGATCCCGCTCGTGCTGCGCGACGAGGGCCTCGACGACGTCGTGGTGAAGCACCTCGGGCTGCAAGCGGGCGAGCCCGACCTCACCGAATGGAAAGCGCTCGTCGACCGCATGGCGAACGCGGACAAGACCGTGCGCATCGGCCTCGTCGGCAAGTACGTCACGCTCGCGGACTCCTACCTCTCGGTGGTCGAGGCGCTCAAGCACGGCGCGCTCGCCAACGACGCGCGCATGGAGATCGAATGGATCGCGTCCGACGACCTCACCGAGCCCGGCGCGCTGGCGATCCTCGACACCGTGGACGGCGTGCTCGTGCCCGGTGGCTTCGGCGTGCGAGGGATCGAAGGCAAGCTCGCGGCGATCCGCTTCGCGCGCGAGAACGGCATCCCGTTCCTCGGCCTCTGCCTCGGCTTGCAGTGCGCGGTCATCGAGTTCGCGCGCGACGTGTGCGGGCTCGAAGGCGCGAACTCCAGCGAGTTCGAGCCGGCCACGCCGCACCCGGTGATCGACCTCATGCCCGACCAGGTCGACGTGCTCAACAAGGGCGGCACGATGCGCCTCGGCTTGTGGGCGTGCAAGGTCGAGCCCGGCACCAAGGCGCACGCCGCGTACAACTCCGATGTCGTGCTGGAACGGCATCGCCACCGCTACGAGGTGAACAACGCGTACCGCCGCAAGCTCGAAGCCGGCGGCATGATCTTCTCCGGCACGACCGTCGAGGGGCGGCTCGTGGAGATGGTGGAGATCCCCTCGCATCCGTGGTTCGTCGCGAGCCAGTTCCACCCGGAGTTCAAGAGCCGGCCGACGCGCCCTCACCCGCTGTTCCGCGACTTCTGCACGGCCGCGCTCGCGCGGGGTGAGCGCCGCGCCGCCGGTGCCCGCAGCAAGGAGACCGCGACCTCGTAACGCCTCGGCGCTTGCTCGCGACCACCCGTTTCTGTCACACCCATGCGCTAGGCTCCGAGCCGTTATGAACGTCGGGGTCCCGCGCGAGGTCATGGAGTCGGAGTATCGCGTCGCGTGCACGCCCGCCGGCGTTCGAGAACTCGTGATGGAGGGCCACCGCGTGCTGGTCGAGCGCGGTGCCGGCGAGGGATCGGCCATCCCCGATGCGGCGTTCGAGCGCGCCGGAGCGGAGCTCGTCGACGGCCCGGACCCGGTATGGGCGGAGGCCGACCTCGTGCTCAAGGTGAAGGAGCCGCAACCCGCCGAGTTCGCCCTCATGCGGCCCGGCCAAATCCTCTTCACGTACTTACATCTCGCCGCGCACAAGGACGTGACCGACGCGCTGGCCGGCGCCGGCGTGACCGCGATCGCCTACGAGACCGTGGAGCTGCCGGACGAGCGGTTGCCGTTGCTCGCGCCGATGAGCGAGATCGCCGGGCGGATGGCGCCGCACGTGGCGGCGTACTTTTTGCACCGTCCGGCCGGTGGGTCCGGCGTGCTCATGGGCGGCGTGTCCGGCGTGCGCCCCGCGCGTGTGGTCGTGCTCGGAGCGGGCATGGCCGGGATGAACGCGGCGTGGATCGCGCAAGGCATGGAGGCGGAGGTCGTCCTGATCGACAAGAACGTCGAGAAGCTCCGCTATGTGGACCATATCCACAAGGGGAGGATCCTGACGCTCGCCTCAACCGCGCTCGCGGTGGAGGAAGAGGTGCTCCAGGCCGACGTCGTGATCGGGGCGGTCCTCGTGCCGGGAGCCAAGGCCCCGGTGCTCGTGCGCGAGGACACCGTGGCCGCCATGAAGGATGGCTCCGTGCTCGTGGACATATCCATCGACCAGGGCGGATGCTTCGAAACCAGCCGGGTCACGCGCCACACGGATCCGACTTATGTAACCCACGGGGTGGTACACTACTGCGTAGGAAACATGCCCGGCGGGGTACCGCACACGTCTACCTACGCTCTCACGAACGCGACGTTGCCGTATGCGCTCGCGCTCGCCCGCAAGGGGCTCGCCGAGGCAGTGACCGCCAATGCAGCGCTATCTCGAGGGGTCAACGTGCACGAGGGAAACGTCACGAACCGCCCGGTGGCGGAAGCGCTCGGGGTCACGTTCGTTCCCCTCGGCCGGCTGATTCCCGGCGCGGCCTGACCGGCGGCCCACGACCGGCATCCACTCCATGAAGATCGACGACGCCTTCAAAGACGTACCGAGGTCGGCGCTGGCCGAGCAGGCGCGCGGCTTTCTCAACCAGATGCGCGTGGAGCGAGGGCTGTCCGACAACACCCTTGCGGCCTACCAGCGCGACTTGCGGCTGTATCTGGTGCACCTCGGTCGGCTCGGCGTGAAAGCGCCGGCGAAGATCGAGCCCGAGCATGTCGCCGCGTTCGCGGACGGCCTCCGCAAGCGCGAGTTCCTCGCGTCGTTGCGCGGCAAGGAGGTCTCGCGCGGATACTCTCCGGCGTCGGTGGCGCGCGTGCTCGCGGCCGTACGGGGGTTCCATCTCTGGCTCGCGCGCGAAGGCAAGGTCAAGGAGAACCCCGCCGGCGCGGTGGGCGTCCCGCGCGTGTCGAAGTCGCTGCCGAAAGCACTGTCCCAGGACGAGGTGAAGCGCCTGCTGAAGGCGGTGCCCGACGACGGCGTCACCCCCGCCCGCGACCGCGCCATCCTCGAGACCCTGTACGCAACCGGCTTGCGGATCTCCGAGCTCACCGACCTCGACGTGGACGACCTCGACCTGGAAGCCCGGACGGTTCGGTGCCGGGGCAAAGGCTCCAAGGAACGGATCGTGCCGATCGGAGCCGTCGCCGTGGCCGCGCTGCGGGCGTACCTGTCGAACGCCCGGCCGATCCTGGCCGGCAAGCGGAAGCCCGCCCGTCGCGGATCGGGTCGCGCCGCGGTCCTGGCGGCCGCCACGACCCCTGGCGCCATTGGGCCGGCGCCCCGCGCACCTGGGCTCGCGCCCCGCGCACCTGTGGCCGAGCGGCCGCACGCCCTGTTCCTCAATTTCCGCGGCCGTGCGCTTACCCGGCAGGGCTGCTGGAAGCTTCTCAAGAAATATGTGGAGCGGGCGCAGATAAAACGACGCATCTCGCCCCACACCCTGCGACACTCGTTCGCGACGCACCTGCTGGATGGGGGAGCGGACATCCGGGCGGTGCAGGAGCTGCTCGGGCACGCCAGCGTCGCCACGACGCAGATTTACACGCTGGTCAGTCAAGAAAA
>JBIOWR010000019.1:0-6562 GCA_044868775.1 Actinomycetota bacterium | reverse complement strand
GACCGGCCGGGTTCGTCGCCTCGGTGATCTCGAATTGCAGCGCACGCACCGTGATCTCGGTCGAGCCTCCGGACGAGCACGGACCCGCCGGCGCCATCGGCGCGGGTTGTGCGCCGATGTTGCACAGCTGGCGGTTCAGCCAGAGGATCCCGAACCCCGGCACGACGATCTGCGTGTTCGGGGGAACGCCGTCGCTCAAGCTGATCGACGCCACCTTGAGACCCACGAGCTGCGTGCCGTTCGAGTTCGAGGACGCGCCCGACTCGTTCGCCGTGCTCGACGTCGCCGCCTTGACGAGTGTCGCGCTGACGGTGCACGTACCCGACGACGGAACCAGGCACACGTTCTTGGCCTGGGCGTAGCTCGACGCGGTGCTGGCGGTCGCGCCGAGCGCTCCGGTCGCGAACGATTCCGCTGCGCCGGTGGTGAGCACTCCGTCGACGACCACCGACTTGAGCGCCTGGCTCGACGTACCGCCGGTCGATGGGATGTACACGTAGCCCACGATCGTCGGGTCGAGCACGGGCGTGCGCTCGACGCGAGCGATCGTCGCGTCGGCGAGCACCGACTGAACCGGAACCGGCTCACACAGATCGGTCGCCGGGAAGTCGGCGTGCGCGATCGCTTGCGAGACCACGACGTCGGCGCCCTGCGTTCCGGGGCCGGGCCCGTCGCGGTCGGCGAGGTGCACGTCGATCATGCGAACGGTGGCATCGGCGCTGTAGACGCCGCCGCTCAGCCCGGCCTGGTTGTTGCTGAGCCAGAACAGGCGGATGTAGCTGCCCGCACCGAACACGTCCGACACGTCGATCGACGTGTTGGGCTTGACGTTCTCGTACGCCACCGGCGCGTTCGGTCCGGTGCCGTCCGCGTCGATCACGAGGTTGCTGAACGCGGACGTCTTCGTCGCGGTATCGGTGCCGTAGGTCGCCGACGAACCGGTGGCCACCGCCCGAGCGATGCCGAGCACCTTGCTCGCGCGAACGAGGCCGCTGAGCACGTCGACGTTCACCGTCTCCGCCCAGCTCTCTTGCACGGCGCCCGCGGCCGTGACGGCGCTTTGCGCATGCGTGTTGATGAGGGACGCCGTCACCACCGACGCTGCGTCGACCGGGATCACCGTGTCGTCGTCGGCGGCCGGCGTTCCCGGACCGCTTTGCGAGCTGGCCGATTCGCCCTCGCTCACGTCGCTCGCGAGCAACCCGGGAGCGCTGGCGAAGATGCCGAGCGCGCTTCCGTTCGCGTTCGCGCCGTCCGGATCGGGCGCGGGCTGAACCGTCACGCACGCCGGGAGCGTCGGGAGCGGGATCCCGGCGTTGAATTGCGGGCTCGCGATGCGAGCGACGTTGCAGATCTGGCAACTGGCCGACAACGCCGTGATGTTCAGTGTGAGCGAGACCTCACGATCGACGTCGTCGGGCGGCACCGGACCCACGCTCCACGTCACCGTCCTGCCGTTCGGGCTCACGGTGCATCCACCGGTGCAGCTCGAGAACGAGGTGCCGTCCGGGAGCTGGTCGGTGATCGTGGCTTCCGTCGCCGGACCGTCGCCGGAGTTGGCGTAGGTGATCGTGAACGTCAGCGTGCCGTCGGCGTTCTGCACGCCCGACTTCGCGATCTCGAGGTTGGGCACCGGGCACTCGACACCGGGCACCGGCACGGCCAGGGTCCGGTCCTTGAGCGCCGAGTTGATCGCGGTGGAGGCGCGCGTCTTCATGTGCACGCCCGCGAACGATCCACACGTGATCGTGCCGACGGTGTCGGTGAGGTTGAGCGACAGCTCTCCGAACGCTCCCGGCGCAAGGTTCGGATCGCTCTGCGACGGAGCGATGTTGACGGCCCCGTCGAACGTGACGTGCTCGGCCGTCGAGGTGATCTCGGTGAAGGTGCCCGAAGACGTGCTGCCCGCGTTGAAGTTCCATATCCACGCGCGAACGAAGATCGTCCTCCCGCCGTTCTCGGTGTCGAACGTGACGAGGCGATCGCCGTCGGTGCGACGCAGCGTTCCGGGACACGGACCCGGCTCATTGGACTGGTTGAACTCGTAGTCGATGTGCGCGTCGCCGTTCGTGGAGAGCCGCAACCACTTCGCGTACAGGTACTGCTTGCCGCCGAACACGCGAATCGCGATCGCGCTGCCGTTGATGAGGTCGTCCTTGCCGGGGACGCCGCCGGTGGTGCACACCCAGCCGCCGGGATCGAGCTCCTTGGAGCCTTGCCCGAACGAGTCGTCGTTCCTGCTCTTCGCGCTGTCGGGAATCGGCGCGACGTTGGGCGGCGGCGTCGACCAGTCGATCGGCTCGCCGGCCGGGCTGTCGGCGGAGTCGCCGTCCACCTCGAAGCTGCCGACCGTGCCGTTCGCCGCAGCCGGCATGACGGCCAGACCCCCAATGAGGAGAAGCAATACGAGCAATGAGACGATTGTCCTGAGCCGGGCCATTGCGACCACCCCCTGTGGTAGCGCATCCCGTGAGCCAATCGCGACCCACTCAGACGACCCTATTTACGACATTTAGGATAAGTCAATACTTTGTCCCTAAATCATGGCGAACGCGCGCCATTCGTCGTGCTCAGGCCTCGCGACCACCAGGCAGGTTTATCCCGCTGTCCAAGTCGCGGGAAAAAATGCGCTCGTCGCGCCGAAGTTCACGCGATGCGAGCAGGACAAGCATTCCGGCGGCACGAACTCCCGTCGCGGTCTCACCTAAAGGAGGTGTTGCATGAAGCGCTTTGCGTGCGCCGCGCTGTTGTTGCTCGGCGCATTTCTCGTTCCGGCCGCGGGCAGCGCAGCCCCGGGCGTGAGCGGCTCGATCCCTCTCGGCGCGACGATCTCGGGGGGTCAGAGCACGAACACGATCAAGATCGGACCGTACAACGTGTACGACCCGACGAACCAGATCTGCATCTTCGGCAACAGCAGCGCGACGAGCGTCGAGTACACGACGCCCGCCCACACCGTGAGCACCGGTCACTACAACCTCGCGTACTGCGTGAACACGGGCGCGTGCAACGGCTCAGCAAGCATCAACCCGACCGTGCAATCGCCGCCCGACGCGGACGTGACGCCACCTCCGCCCCCGCGCGTGTACGGCGGTCCCGGAAGCATCTCGGTCCTGCGCGTCGGAGGCTGTTTCTAGATCACCGCTCGAAGCGAAGGGCGCCGGTGACCGGCGCCCTTCTTTTTTCGAGACATCCGGTTCACTGCGGCGTATATCAGCGCGGGATCGCGCGGCGGGACCTCCGCTCGCGTTCGAGACGGCGCACTGGGTGAGCAGGCACGCGAAGGGAGGACGTATGACGCGCAAGGTCGTGACGCACTACGCGGTGTTCCACAACGTCGGATCCACCAGCGAGGTCGTCGTCTATTACCAAGGCGGCGGCGCGGACGTGATCGGAAATCTCCAGTATCCCGAGGCGGGATTCGTCGTGGACTTGCTGCGCAACGAGAAGCCGATGTCGTACGACGCCGATCGCAAGCGCTTGTCGACGTACTCGATGGAAGCAGTCGGCGAGGGAGAGTAGCGATGGCTCGCCGCCTCGTCAGCAGCTACGCGGAGTTCCAAAACGTCGGCGGAACCAGCGACATCGTCCTGTACTACCCCGAGGGAGACGCATCGACGATCACGGGCGTGCCCCGCGCCGAGGCGGACTTCATCATCGACCTGCTTCGCAACGAGAAACCCATCTCGTACGACGCCGATCGCAAGCGATTGTCGACGTACTCGCTCGAGCCGGTGGGAGAGCTCGAGCAGGAACCCGATCTCAACGCGTGGCTGCTCGCGCATCCCAGCGTGTGTGCCGCGCTCATCTGGGAGACGCCGAACGGCATCGAGGAGTACCCGGCGTGGCCGGCGGGCCGCAAGCAGGCGCTCGCGAACGCATTCGGGGCGGCGTGGCGGCGCGGTTCGATCGCGCTCGTGGACCCTCCGCCCAACGCGGTGAATCCCGGTGACGACGAGTACGCGCGCACCGTGCTCGCGGAGACGTACGCGCTGCCGTTGTTCCTCGCGACCGTCGCGCAATCGCTCGCCGTGGAGATCGGCAACTGGGTGCCGTGGTCGATCCTCGGGTACTCCGCCGGCAACCTCCAGACGTTGCTCGACAGCCGTGAGACGTTTCGCTGGGACGCAGGCTCGAACGGCTACGAGCTCCAGGACGGCAAGGGCGGGCACGTGCTGCCGGCGCCGCCGGCGCAGACGTACGCGTTCCTCGGGACCAACGCGCTCATCGGGTACAACCAGCTCGACACGATCACGCGCGTCGTCACCTGGTGTCACGACAACCTCGTGCACTTCAGCGGCGGCTTCACGACGAAGAACGTCGAGGACCAGTGGCAGTACCGCGGATACCCACCCGTGACGCGCGTCATCTCGGGTACGCCGAAGACCGGCTCGCCGCCCGACGACATCCGCCATCGCACGGCCGGGTGCCACGGCACGAACGGGTTCCTGCGCGCGCTGCTGCGCGTCGTCAACATCCCGGTGCTGCACATGCACGTCTGCGGTCACGCGCTCCCCTACTTCACGACCGTCGCGCGCCACCTCACGCACGGCGACGACCCGTACAACGCGTTGACGCGCGCGACGCCTCCGTTCTCGATGGGAGAGCTGCTGATCGACCAGGCGAAGTACGACGCGTGGTTCGGCGCGGGAGTCTCCGACGACGACAAGTGTGACAACGTCGGCCGTCGCACGCGCGAGCTGGCGGTGCAATACCTCCCGAACTACCTGCTGCACCGGTACTGCACGGACATGGCCAACAACCTCTCGCACGCCGACGGCCAGGTGTTCGACACGCTGGACCGCAACTACACCGTCGCCGAGCTCGAGGCCGCGAACCTGTGGACGCGCATGGACGACAAGATCGCCAGCTTCGGAGGCTGCGCCAACGTTCCCGCGTGACGGAGCAGATGTGCCCGGCGGTCAGAACTCGCCCCGCGTGCCCTTGCGCATCGCGGCGTCGAATCGGCCCCAGGTGAGGCGGTAGGCGAGCTTGGCTTTGCCGGGGCGCCAGACGGCGGCGCCCTTGGAGATCTTCAGCCAGCCGAGCGTCTCGCCTTCCTGCTTGATGCGAAAGACCACGTCCTCCTTGCCGAGATCACGCCACGGAACCTTGAAGGACACCTCGTGCTCGGCCATGGTCCCACCTCCGTTCGGGTACGCCGAACGGTAGCGAGCAGTGCGGGGCGGCTCAAGGAGGACGGGATTCACACGACGTACGACTCCGCATGTGTGATCGACAAGCAGAACGAATCGCGCGGCCGGGTGTTCGACGCGCAAGACGGAAACGGCGAGCGTGCTCAGGCGATCGCGTCGCGGCGCGACTGGCCGGGCGCAACCTCGAGCGGCATCAGCACGGTGAACGTGGTGCCCCGTCCCGGAGCCGAGGTCACCGAGATGGTCCCGCCGAGCGCTTCGACGAGCCACTTGGTGATGTACAGGCCGAGACCCACGCCGCGCGCGTGGCGGCCCATCGAACCGCCCACTTGATAGAACCGGTCGAAGATGCGCCCGATCTCGTCATTGGAGATCCCGACGCCGGCGTCGCGCACGACCATCACGAAGCGCCCGTCCTCGAACGCGATGTCCAGCTCCACCGGCTCCGCCGCCGGCGAGAACTTCAGCGCGTTCTCCAGCAGGTTGCGCGCGATCTGCTCGAGGCGTTGCTCGTCGGTGCTCATCAACGGCATCACCGAGGGCGCCGTCATGCGCACGCGGTCCGCCTCTGCGCCGAGCGCGGACACGACCGAGCGAATCGCCGACATCACGTCGACCGGCTCGTGCAACACGCCGAGCGTCCCGCGCTCGATGCGCGACGCGATCAGCAGGTCCTCCACGAGGCGCGACAGGCGCTCGGTCTGGCGGTCGATGACGGCCAGGTACTCGTCGCGCTGGTTGTCGTCGACCATGACCTCTTTGCGTCGCAGCGTCCCGACGAAGCCGCGGATCGACGTGAGCGGGCTTCGCAGCTCGTGCGACGTGATCGCGATGAAGTCGTCCTTCATGGTGTCGAGCTCGCGCAGCCGCGAGACCATCGCGCGCTCCTGCGCGAGCAAGCGCGCATTCGACACCACGAGGCCGATCTGCGGAGCGAGACGCTCAAGCCGCTCGACGTCCGTCTGCGTGAACGCGTTCGGCTCGTACGACTCCACGTCGATGATGCCGATGACGCGGCCGCCGCTCGTGATCGGCACGCACGCCTCCGAGCGAACCCCGGGGACCCATTCCGAGTACTCGGACTCGTTCGCGGTGTCGCCGACGAGGATCGGGACGCCCCGATCGGCGACGCGGCCGCACACGCCGGCGCCGAGTGCGAGCGTGCGCCCGAGCGAGCCCTCCGGATGCCCGCGCGCGCCGGCGCAGCGCAGTTGCGGGCCGTTCTGCCCGACCTCCACGAGCCCGATCGCGAAGACGTCGTAGCCGAGCGTGCGCGCCATCGCGTCGACGAGCCGCTTGATGGTGTCCTCGAAGTTGCCGCCGGTCACACCTGCGAGCACGACGTCGTGGAACGCGCTCAGCTACGACGTCTTCGCGATCGGGCTCGTGGAGGTCGGGCAGAACGG